>JAKQNO010000032.1 GCA_029565735.1 bacterium | reverse complement strand
CATGCCATCCGCCGCGCTCTGCATAAATTTTGAATGAAACGCGCCTGCTACCGGAAGCTTAATAAACCTTTTGGCGCCAAGTTCCTTTGCTGCGGCTTCTCCCGCGTCTATTGCTGCTGAATCTCCCGAAACCACTATCTGTCCGGGGCAGTTAATATTGGCAAGAGACATATACCCTGCCGCTTTTACCTTTTCGCAAAGTAATTTTATATTTTCAACATCAAGCCCAAGCACCGCCGCCATACCGCTTGCGGACTTGCCGGAAGCTTCCTGCATAAGCGTGCCCCTTAACTTTACCATTTCAACCGCTGTTTTAAAATCCATCGCGCCCGCGCAGCATAAGGCGGAATATTCGCCAAGGCTGTGCCCAGCAAAAAAAACGGGTTTAACTTTTTCTTTTATTGCTTCATATATGGCCACGCTAACCGTAAGAATAGCCGGCTGCGTAAAATCCGTCTTTTTAAGCGTTTCTTCAGGCCCTAAAAACATAGCGTCCAGAAGTTCACGTCCGCATGCTTCCCTGGCCATGGCAAAAACAGCGTTTGACCTTTCATTATATTCGCTGAAGGCAAAACCCATTCCCACATACTGCGAACCCTGTCCGGGAAAAACCAAAGCTGTTGACATTAAAATCCTCCAAAAATCATATTAAAGCCTGACAATCGCGCCGCCCCATGTAAAACCCGCGCCAAGCGCGGAAAATCCAAGCAGGTGGCCTTTTTTTATTTTTCCCTCTTCCATTGCTTCGGCAAGCGCTATAGGTATTGTTGCCGCGGAAGTATTCGCGTATTTTTGTATGTTTATGATAAGTTTTTCTTCCGGCACAAGGAACCTTTGCGCTATTGAATCAATAATCCTTTTGTTTGCCTGGTGGAATATGAAATAATCAACCTGTTCGGGTTTGACATTTGCTTTTTCCATGGCAATTTCCATTGAAGCCGTCATTTTAATTACAGCCTGCTTGAAAACTTCCTTCCCTTCCATATAAACAAACTGCATTTTTTTATCAAGCACTTCCTGGCTTAAAGGATTGGCTGTACCTCCGCCCGGCTGCATAAGATACGAAACTTTTGAACCGTCTGACCCAAGATAAGTTGACAGAATCCCCTGCTCTTCATTCTGCGCTTCGCCAATAACAACCGCGCCCGCGCCGTCGCCAAAAAGCACGCATGTCTTTCTGTCTGTCCAGTCGCATACTTTGGTAAATTCTTCTGCGCCTATAAGCAGTATTTTTTTATAAAGCCCGGATTCAATAAAAGCTTTGGCAGATGTAAGGCCGTATAAAAAGCCGGAACACGCCGCGGATAAATCCATTGACGGAACGCCGTTTATTCCAAGCTTGTTTACAACAACATTTGCCGTGGACGGCCACACATAATCTCCGGTAACAGTTGCCACAAGCACCAATTCTATCTCTTCTTTTTTTACGCCGGAATTCTTTAAAGCGTTTTCCGCTGCTTTAACCGCAAGGTCAGAAGTGGGCTGCCCTTTTTCGGACAGATGCCTTTCTTTCATTCCGGTCATTGACGTTATCCATTCATCGCTTGTATCCAGAAATTTTTCAATATCTTTATTGGTCAGTACTTTTTCCGGCGCGTAATAACCGGCGCCAAGAATTGCCGCCCTTTTACTCACTTTTCGCCTCCACTTTTTTCACTTCACGCTCAATTTCATCATTTATATGCTCTTCAACGCACTGACGCGCGACCAAAATGGCATTTTTAATGCCTTCCGCGCTTGCGCTTCCGTGCGAGATTATAACGGGCTTTTTAATTCCCAGCAAAGGGGCCCCGCCGTATACATCTGGATTAATGCGGTCCTTTACCTGTTTAAAGACTTTCTTCATCAAAAGGCCGCCTATCATTGTTATCAGGCTTTTTTTCGCGCCCTGTTTGATTTCGCTTACAAGCAAAAGCCCGGCGCCTTCGCCGGCTTTAAGAATTATGTTTCCAACAAATCCGTCGCAGACTATTACATCCGCGTTTCCGTTGAAAACATCCCTGCCTTCAACGTTTCCCTTAAAGTTTAAACCCAGTGTTTTTATGATGTCCTTGGCTTCAATGGAAAGTTCATTTCCTTTTCCTTCTTCTTCGCCCACGCTCATAACCCCCACGCGCGGATTTTCAATCTTAAAAATATGTGAAGCGTAAAGGCTGCCCATAATGGCAAACTGCGCAAGGTGCGCCGGTTTGCAGTCAACGTTTGCCCCGCCGTCAAGCACAGCGGTTGTGCCGCTTTTGGACGGCATTGGGACAAGAATTGCCGGCCTTATGACTCCCGGAATGCGGCCTATTGTAAGAAGTGATGTCACAAGCATGGCGCCTGTGTTTCCCGCGGAAACAAACGCGTCCGCTTTTCCGTCTTTTACAAGTTTTGCCGATACTATCATGGAAGCGTCAGGCTTCTGTTTAAAAGCCTTTGCCGGTTCATCTGACATTGTAATGACTTCAGTGGCATTTTGTATCTGAATGCGCGCGCGTTCTTTGTCGTTTAATTTATATACAGCAAGGCATTTTTCTATTTCTTCCTGTTTGCCTACCAATATAACGTCAAAACCGCGGTTCTTTTTAATCGCGTCAACAGTGCCTTTAACCTCTACCTGTGGAGCGTTATCCCCACCCATTGCATCCAGTACAATGCGCACGTTTTGCTTCACCTCATGGCCGATTTTGGGATAACGGTGCTATTCCTCTGAACTTACGACTTCTTTTCCGTTGTAATGGCCGCAGGCTTTGCATACCCTATGCTGCTCTTTCTTGGCATGGCAGTTAGGGCACTCTGTAAGGTTGATATTCTGGCTTAACTTCATGTTAGCCGCTTTTCTTGACCTTGTTTTTGACTTTGAAGTTCTCCACGTTAAATTTGCCACTTTCTTTTCCTCCTGTAAAATTATTTCTTTTTTATAAATCCGCGGTAATAACGCGCGGTATTTTTACTTTATATCCAGGCCGCTGAACGGGTTAAAACCTGTTTCCTGTTTATGGCCGCAGTCGCCTTCGTTGCGGTTTTTGCCGCAAACCGGGCACAAACCAAGGCATTTTTCATCGCAAACCGGTTTTATGGGCGCTTCCAAAAGCACTGTTTCCCTTACAAATTCAGTCAGATCCAGCTCATTATCCTTATATTCAAGAACATCGCTTTCCACGTCTTCTTCCGTCATGCGGCTTTTATCCTTGCATATTACAACAAAATCGCTTTCAATATCCTGCTTAATATCTTTTAAGCACCTTGAACATGAAACTTTAAGCGTCCCTTTCAGTTTTCCTTCAACTATAACAGAAGTTTCCGTATCCTTTGTAAGCGCCAGTTCCAGAAGCATAGGGCCTTCTATTGCGGCTGTATCATCCAAAGAAATATCATCTTTTGTTATTTCAAGGCTTAACTCCTGCCTTGCCGTAAATGATGACAGATTAAACTTTAGCATTATAAAATAACCTCTTTTAAATAGCGGCTTAAAACCGATGAACGCAGATTGAAAAATAGAAAATATTACTCCTGCAACACAAAAGTATTATTTTGTGCTTTTCAATCTGTCATTCATAATCTTAAGCCTGAAATAAATATAAAATATAGCGCGTAATTATAAATCGGCGTGGTATTGTTGTCAATAGTTTTTATCAGAAAAAGACCCAAGTGTGTGAAATATTTCTCATTGTGAAACAAACAATCCGTATAATCACGCTAACCTGCAATGTGTTCCAGCAGAATTTTTACGCCAATACCAATCAGGATAATGCCGCCAAGTATTTCCGCTTTATTCCCCAATATTTGGCCGGTTTTTCTTCCTATTACGGCTCCGGCAAGGGAAAATAGAAACGACGCGGCGCCTATAACCGCAGCCGGAAGCACCGGCCCTGCGTCAAGGACAGAAAAACTTACGCCGACAGCCAAAGCGTCAATGCTTGTCGCCACAGAAAGCACAAGAATTGTCTTTGTGCTGCAAAAATCCGTTTCTTTTCTTTCTTCCTCTTCTTTAATTCCTTCCACAAGCATTTTACCGCCTACAAAGGCAAGCAGCCCGAATGCCACCCAATGGTCAAAACCTGAAATAACAGAGGCAAAAGAATTTCCCGCGAACCAGCCGATAAGAGTCATTCCCGACTGAAATATGCCGAACATAAGTGCCATTTTCAGCAAGGCTGTATTCTGCGCTTTTTTCGTGCAGGCGCCGGCTGATATTGAAACCGCAAAACAGTCCATAGCCAGTCCGACGGCGGTAATCATAATAAGCATAAGTCCCATAAATTCCTCCTGTTTTAATAATCAATGCTATTGATATTAATATCCGTTGATATTACAATATTGCCTGAAATTATTAAAGGAGTTTTATGAAAAATCTTACCGAAGGAAATGTACTTAAAAACCTTTTAGTTTACTCCTGGCCCATTATGGCCGGAGATTTACTGCAGTCATTATACAGCGCGATTGACGCTTTCTGGGTCGGCAGGCTTTTGGGCCCCGACGCCCTTGCCGCGGTGTCTTCTTCAATGCCCATAATGTTTTTCCTTATTTCCCTTATCATAGGACTTACCGTATCAACTGTAATAATGACCGGCCAGGCATACGGGATGGATGACATGGAATTTGTATCCAAAATCATGTCAAACTCATTTATCACAATCATCTCTTTATGCTTTGTAATTACCGTTTTAGGAATAACTTTTTCCATGCCCATGCTTAAATTTCTTGGAACACCCGCGGAAATAATAAAAGACGCGCGGATATTTCTGGTTATAATTTTTTGTTCCCTTATTTTTATGTTCTTGCAGAACTGGTTCGCCGGAATACTGCGCGGGCTTGGCGATTCAAAAACGCCCCTTCTGTTTTCGTGCGTCTACGTGGGCCTGAATATTATTCTGGCTCCCCTGCTTATTAAAGGATGGTGGATTTTTCCGGAGCTTAAAATTGCCGGCTCCGCGGTTGCCACGCTTGTTTCCGGAGCAGTTACCTCAATAATTTCATTTTGTTACCTTGCAAAGAAACATGTAATCTTTAACATCACCAGATGGAAATTTGAATTAAACAAAAACATTATAAAAAAGATGTTTACCATAGGCATACCTGTCACCTTTCAGATGATGATTGTGTCAATAAGCGCGATTGCGGTTATCTCTTTTGTAAACAGGTTCGGCCCGGGGATAATTGCCGCCTTTGGGATAGGCCTAAGGATAGATCAGTTCTCTTTCATTCCCGCCATGTCGCTTGGCGCGGCCGCTTCATCCTTTACCGCGCAGGCCATAGGCGCAAAAAAAGAGGAACTGATTCATAAAGCGGCTCTTTGGGTCACCGTGTTTTCGCTTGCGTTTGCCCTGGTGTCTTTTGCCGTAATTAACCTGTTCCCGTCGCAAATAACCGCCATATTCACCGGTGACGCGTCTGTTATCTCTCACGGCGCGACATACTTTAAATATATCACCTTTACGTATTTTGCCTATGCCATTATGTTCGCGTTTCAGGGCATTGTCCGGGGTTCCGGCGATACGCTTCCGTCCACGGTGTTCTCTTTTATCACTTTAATTGTATTGCGCGTGGGTCTGTCATGGCTGCTGCTGGATAAGACAGGTATGGATGAACGCGGCATCTGGATTGGAATAACGGCAAGCGCTTATCTTGCCGCGCTGTTGAATGTCTGGTATTACAAAAGCGGAAAATGGAAAAACCGCGAAAGGTTAAAACCTTATTCAAGGGAAATTTAGCAGCTGACAGGTGTTGCTTTTTGTTTTTCTCCTGTCTCCTGTCGCCTTTCTCCTGTCTGTCTGTCACTCGTACCTTAACGCGTCTATCGGATTTAATTCAGCGGCCTGCCTGGCAGGCCAGATTCCAAATCCAAGCCCTGTTGCCGCGGAAAAGAAAACCGCCAGGAGCACGGAGAACACCGAAACCTTTACAGCCCAGCCCGCAAGCACAGCCATTAATAAAGCTATAAGCGACCCAAGTATAATACCCGCAAAACCGCCTGTAAGGGTCATTATTACCGCTTCTATCATAAACTGATATAAAATATCCGAACTTCTTGCGCCTACCGCCTTTCTTAAACCGATTTCCCTTGTGCGTTCTTTTACGGATACAAGCATTATATTCATTATACCTATGCCTCCCACAAGAAGCGATATTGCGGCAATTGACCCCAAAAGCCACGTTAATGTCCTGCTTGTGCTTTGAATCGCTTCCTGCATTTCCGCCATATTTCTTATTTCAAATGCCGGGTCTTTTCTTGAAGCGCTGATATTATGCCTTTTATTTAACAGTTCCATAATTTCATTCTGCGCGCTTTCAAGATATTCCGCGCCTTTTGCCTGCACATATATCTGATCAACGTACTGCTTGCCCAGAAGCCTGTACATTGCTGTATTAATTGGAATCAAGATTATATCATCCTGGTCGCGCCATCCGCCGGAGCCTTTTGTCGGCAGGACGCCTGTTACCTTAAAATTAACCCTGTTAATTTTTACCGTCGCGCCTGTCGGGTCTTCACTGCCAAAAAGTTCCTTTGCAACTGTCTGGCCCAAAAGCGCAACCCTTTCCCTTTGCTTGGTTTCCTGTTCCGTGAAAAAGCGCCCTGTTTCAGGTTGATAACTTCTTATCAGTTCGTATTCCGGGGCCGCGCCTTCAACCCTGGTGGACTTATTTTTGTTGCCGTAAACCGCCTGGACATTGCCGCTTACAATGCCTGAAGCGTATTTTACGGAAGGCAGCCTGCCCGCTTCATAAGAATCCTGTATTGTAATTCTTGTGGTGCCTTCCCTTGATACGCCTCCGGACCTGTTATAAGCCGGGCTTACCACAAGAAGGTTGGACCCAAGCGATGAAAGCTGTTTATTGATTGACTCTTTGGCGCCTTCGGCAAGCGCAAGCATGGCTATGACAGAAGCCACCCCTATAAGTATTCCAAGCACGGAAAGCGCGGAGCGTAATTTATTTCCCATTACGGATATAAGCGCCTGTTTAAGATAGTCCTTAAATTCAATTTCCAGTCCTGCCTTTTTTTCCTTTTCCTCGTGTTCCTTGGGATTCAGCAATACCGCTTCCCCGTTTGAAGTTTTTTTATCAGAAAGTATTCTGCCGTCCCTTACGGTAATGATGCGGTGGGCGTACTGCGCTATTTCCGGTTCGTGCGTTACCATTACTATCGTCTTTCCTTTATTGTTTAACGCCGTAAAAATATCCATTATTTCTTTTTCGCTTTTTGAATCAAGGTTTCCTGTGGGTTCATCCGCGAATATTATTTCCGGGTCATTGATAAGCGCGCGGGCTATTGCCGTCCTTTGTTTTTCGCCGCCTGACATTTCACCGGGACGGTTTTTAAGCTTTGCCGCAAGGCCAACGCTTTCAAGAAGCTCTGCCGCCCTGTGTTCAAAAAACTTCTTGCCCGAATATACAAGCGGCATGGAAACATTTTCCGACGCGCTGCTTCTTGGCAGAAGATGAAACTGCTGAAATACAAAACCAATCTTATTCTGCCTTAAACAGGCATATTCTTCATCGGTTAAACCCGCGGTTTCTTTGCCTTCAAGAAGGTAGGAACCTGAATCAGGCTTGTCAAGAAAACCAAGCAGGTGCATTAAAGTGGATTTTCCCGACCCCGAAGGCCCCATAATGGCGACGAATTCGCCTTTTTTTATTTCAAGGCTTACATCATTTAAGGCCTGATACTCCACCTTTCCCGTTTTATATATCTTTGACAGCCCCTTAACCGATATCATTTTTCAGCGCCTTGCGCCCGGGCGGCCCGGCATAAAAGGGCTGGTTGCATTGCTTTTTTTTGCGGTATTCAGCGTATAGCCGTTTTTAACCGTAAGCACAGCTTCATCGGATGACAACCCGGATTTAATTTCCACATAAGAACCGTCATCAATGCCTGTTACAACTTCTTTCCTTTTGGGCTTATCCCCTCCGTTTTTTACCATAACAAACGAAACGCCGTCTTTTGCCCTTACGGCGTTTACAGGCAGCGACAGGACCCCTTTGCTTTCGGCCTTGATTATACTTACATTGGCGGTCATTCCTGACCTGAAAAAATCAGGCACTTTATCGGGATTTATAAATGTTTCGTAAATGGATACATTATTCATGACGCTGGATTCATAGCTTATATGGTAAACACTTCCCGGAATTTCCGTGTCAGAATAAGCGTCAAGGGTAATAACGGCTTTTTGACCCACTTTAACCTTGCCGACGTCGGTTTCATCCACAGAAGTTTTAATGACAAGCCTGTCAGACAGCACAAACACGGCGTCGCCCGCGCCGACGGTCTGGCCGGGTTCCGCACCCCGTACTATCACCGTGCCGTTAATAGGCGCGATTACGGAAATTGGTTTGTAAATTTCCTCCCACTTTTTCACGTTTTCCTCGCCCTGCGCGCGCGCCGCGTCCAGAAGCGCCGCCCTTTCAGAAGAACTCATAAGCGCCAGCACCCTGCCCTTTGAAACAACATCGCCTTCTTTTACAAGCACCTTTTCAATCCTTCCGGCTATAGGCGGTTTTATTTCAAGCCTGTTCATTGGCTGAACAGCGCCTGTGGCGGATATTACAATTGATATGTCCCTTATTTCCGGATAAATCTCTTCCATTTCAGGCCCTTTCTTTCCGCCAAAAGGTTTTTTGACCGCGATAAAAGCGGCAACAGCAATTATAATCAGAACAACCGTGATAATTTTTCCTTTTTTACTCAGCTTCATCTTCCATTGTCCTCCCTATAGCATTAAGCCAGTTTGAATACGCCGCCTGATAAGAAGCGGCGGTTAATAATACGGACTTTCTTGAATTTACAAGGTCATCCTGAATAAGAGCCCAGTTGTCAAAGGCCATAAGGCCGGTTTCGTACTGCGCGTCCGCTATCTGAGCGCGTTCTTCAATTGCAGCGGCGGATTTTTTTCTTACGTTTACATCATCCTCGGCGGACTTCAGATTTATGAATTTTTCCGTCAGTTTAATCTGCGTATCCTTTATTCCGTCAGCAAGGTCTATTTCCGCGGTTTTTAAATCCGATTCCGCCTGCGACAGCGCTGAAAACCTGTCAATTCCCGACAATAGCGGAAGGCTTATGTTCACGCCAAGCGACCAGCTTTCATTCTGCGGCAGCCATGTATCGCCTGATTTTCCATAGCTTGCGGAAGCGGAAACAGAAGGCATAAACTGGCCCCTTGAAATCATCACCCTGTGCTTCGCGGCTTCAAGGTTTGCCTGATAAATTTTCACTTCATATGTGTTCATCGCTTCCGCCTTAAAATCCGGCGCCTCTGCCGCGACAATGGATTCATCCTGCTTATCAGCCACAAAATCAGTGTTTAATTCCGCGCCCATCTGCCTTGCAAGCTTTAGTTTGGCAAGCATCAGAAGTTCTTTGGCCTGCCTGAAGTCGGCTTCGGCCTGCGCCATGGATGCCTGGGCGTTTAAATACGCGCCCCTGTGTTCTTTGCCCGACTTATATTTCAGCTCCACAAGTTCAAGCTGCTGCTTTCTTCTTTGCGCTATTATTTCCGTTGTGGCAACGGATTCCTGCTGTTTCTGCACCTCTATATACGCAAGGCTTAAATTAAGCCTTGCAAGGGCTGACGCCTGCTCATATTCCGCCCGCGCGGCCATAAGTGACGCGTCTGACGCAAGTATGGTGAACAGATTCCTTAATCCCTGAAATATAACCTGGGAACCTGATATGCTGTAAGAATAACCTTCCCTGTCCTCGTTTCTGCTGTAACCGGCTCCGGCATTGACGGACGGCAGCACTTTTGAAATGGAGGAGTTTTTCGCGGCAATTGCCTTATTCAGCTTTTCTTTGGCAGCGGCCAAATCTCCGCTGTTTGAAAGCGCTGTTTTAACGCACTGTTTCCACGAAAGCACATCGGCCGAAGCAAAAGACGGAAAAACCATAAACATAAACATCAGAATGCAAATTGTCTTTTTCATATTATACCTTTCGCTTATTTGAATAATTAGACGCTTAACCGGTCTTTCCGGTTCCAATTATACGCGCATTATTATCTTTACAATATTACCATAACAAATTAAAATATTTTCATGGATATTACATTTGTAATTCTGGGTTCAGTTTTAATGCTGCTGGCGCTTATAGGGTGCGTGGTCCCTGTTCTGATAGGGCCCCCTTTGGCATACGCCGGCCTTTTATTCCTGCATTTTTCCAAATACGGCGAATTTTCAATTGCTTTTCTTATTATAGCCGGAATACTGACGGTTATTTCTTCGGTGCTTGATAATGTTTTCTCAATTATGGGCGCGCAGCAGTTCGGCGGAAGCAAACGCGCCATAATAGGCGCCACAGCCGGCACAATAGCCGGCATCTTTATACTGCCGCCCGTCGGCATGCTGTTGGGCGCTTTTATCGGCGCTTTTATAGGCGAAATATCAGCGGGAAAAGAGGTGTTTAAATCAATACAGGTTTCTTTTGGCACTTTTGTGGGGTTTATCGCGGGCATAGCTTTAAAACTTTCCGCCACTTTTATAATGATTTTTTTCTTTGTGCTGGAACTTATAAAAAACTAAAAAAAATCAGTTTTTATTCCCCTGGTTTTTCCTGCGTATTTATTTCAGGCGTTATGTCCATTTTTAACTTATCTATCTTTTTCGCGTCACTGCTTAATATCGTAAAAGATATGTTTCCAAAATCCGTTTTTTCCCCTTTTTTCGGCACCCTGCCAAACAGCGCCGTGACAAAACCCGCAATGGTATTGACGTCTTCTTCAAGCGGTATATCAATCTTTACGTCCCTGTTCAGCCTGGTTATTTCCGCAAGGCCGTCAACTTCATAGGAATTCTCCGCCAGTTTTTTAAACTGCGGCTCTTCTATATCATATTCATCCTTAATTTCGCCGACTATTTCTTCCAGAATATCCTCTATGGTCACAAGGCCGGAAGTGCCGCCGAATTCATCAACAACAATTGCCATGTGCATTTTACCTTTTTTAAATTCCTTTAACAAATCGCCTATATACTTGGATTCAGGGACAAAATACGGCATGCGTATCAGGTCGTGAAAAATTATAAGCCCGCGGTTTTTAATCATGGTAAGCATGTCTTTGGCGTAAACAATTCCTATTATGTTATCGTAGTTTTCCTTAAATACAGGCACCCTTGAATAGCCGTCTTCCACGATTACATCAATTATCCTGTCCACATCCCATGTTATATCAATGCCTATCATTTTTGTCCGCGGCACCATTATGTGCTTTACCTGGGTATCCTTGATTTCAAGGATGTTCTGCATCATTGATTTTTCCTGCTCGTTTATTACCCCGGCTTCCATACTGACGTCAATGACGGTGTCAATATCCTTGCCTGAAACGACAGGTATGCTTGAAGATGGCTTGCCGCCAAGAATTTTAATGGTCAGATTGCTTATCTTTACAAAAAGTTCTGTAAGGGGTTTTAAAATCCTGTACAGGTTTACAATGGGCCCCACAAGCATAAGGCCAAGTTTTTCCGTGTTATGTATGGCAAATATCTTGGGTGTGATTTCCCCGAATATTATTATGACAAAGGTTATAACAACCGCGGTTATAGTGGCAAGCA
Organism: bacterium; assembly: GCA_029565735.1. Taxonomy (GTDB): domain Bacteria; phylum Oederibacteriota; class PGYV01; order PGYV01; family PGYV01; genus PGYV01. The sequence continues at coordinate 61,783 of JAKQNO010000032.1, read as the reverse complement.
GGGTTTCTTCAATGCCCGTTGCCTGCGCCAGCCGTATTGACAGAAAAGCGCCTATGGTGGAAGTTGTTATTGCCACGGCGTTTACGCATATGGAAAGCGTGGCAAGCAGTTTGTTGGGGTCCGCCATCCACACTTTTAAGTATTTTGCCTTAGGGTGGTTGTTTTTGATATGCGCTATTATCTTTATCCTGCTCATGCCTATAAGCGATGTTTCCGCGACAGATAATGTGGCCGCCACAAAAAACAGAAACAATATTATGTAAAGCTGCAACTGCGCCGCTAATTCCATTTATACTCCTTTTTTATAGAAAACTTCCAGGTATTTTTTTTCTTTAATATTCATCTTTTTAAAATCCGCGTCTTTTATATGGTCATAGCCAATCACATGCAGCAGGCCATGGATTAAAAGCCTTAAATATTCCTCTTTTAACGTTATTCCAAGCTCCGCGGCGTCTGTTTTTGCCCTGTCCACGGAAATGTAAATTTCGCCTCCGCCTTCGTTTTCAAATGAAATAACGTCAGTATCCGTGTTCTTCATCCTGTAATTCAGGTTCATTTCTTTTATAAACGAAGAGCCGGCAAATATGATGTTTACTTCCGTATTGTTCTTTTTTTCCAGCGCAAGCAGCTTTTCCGCTGTTTTGCTTACATCAAAGCCAATGAATACCTTTTTTTTATAAAAAACGTTTACACGGGTTTTACTTTTCATTTTTATCGTATTTCTCATACGCGTCCAGGATCCTTTTTACCACTTCGGCCCTGGATACATCCTCCGTGCCAAAATATGAAAACTTGACTTCATCCATTCCCTGAAATATTTCCGTGGCGTGGATAAGCCCGGATTTTTTTCCCACAGGAAGGTCTATCTGCGTTATGTCGCCGGTGATTACAAGCTTTGAATCATTGCCTGTCCTTGTCAAAAACATCTTCATCTGGTCAACAGTTGTGTTCTGCGCTTCATCAAGTATAACAAATGACTTGTTTAACGTCCTGCCTCTCATATACGCAAGGGGCGCCACTTCTATTATTTCATTTTCCACCAATTCGTGGAATATCCTTGGTTCTATCATGTCGTATATCGCGTCAAACAGCGGCCTTAAATACGGGTCTATTTTTTCCTTTAAATCGCCCGGCAGAAATCCCAGGTTTTCGCCCGCTTCCACCACAGGCCTTACAAGGACAATCCTTTCCACAAGTTTTTCGCGCAGAAAGTAAAGGCCCGCGGCAGTTGCAAGATAAGTCTTGCCTGTTCCCGCGGGCCCTATTCCAAATACAATCTGATTGTCAAAAATTGTCTGTATGTACTTTTCCTGGTTCTTTGTCTTTGGCCTGACAAGATCCCTTTTGCTTGAAACCAGAAGCCCCGCGCTTTTGCCCTGCTTTGCGGTATTTTCCGGCAGCGGTTCCCTGTCTCCGGCTTTGTCATTTTCCACGGTTTCCTCTACCAGAAGCCGTGATACGGCCTTTCCGCCTTCCGCGTATTTCTTAAGTTTTTCAATAACGCGTTCGGCGCGGCTTATGTCTTTTCTTCTGCCGTTTACTATAATCACGTCATTTCTGCCGACTATTTCAACGCCAAGAAGCCTTTCCAAAAACCTTAAATTCTCGTCAGCTATCCCGTAAAGGTTAAAAAGCGCCTCTTTATGAAGATTTACGCTTATCTTTTTTGAATCAAGCAAATTTTACCATCCTGTACGGGGCTAAAAAAATTAATACCTTAAAGGCAGTGTCTTCCTTGCCGCTGTGTGCGGTTTGAAAGGCGGTGTGTCCATGGCTTTCTGCCTTGCGTCGTTTACTTCTGTTTTGTTCCAGTCTTTTTTAACGATAAGTTCCTGGTCAACTTCGATAAGATCCGGGTCTTCTATCTGGTCCCTGTTTGCCTTAAAAAGAAGCGGCCACTGGAAGTTGTCGGTGTAGATTTTGTTCATTGAAGAAATGTCCCAGAGTGTGTCGCCTTTCTTAACAACGTACTTCTGAACAGGAACTGCTGTCGCAACCGCTGTTGCTGCATCTTCAACATCCGCGGAAGCTGATGTGTCTGTGGCGTCAGGCGTGTCTGTCTTTACCGTCTGCCTTGCCGCGCATCCAACAGTGAAAACAAGTGCAAATGCAATTACCGCTAAAACCGCAAATCTTAATACCTTCATGCTGTTACCTCCTCAAAATGATTTTGTCAGCCTTATGCCGTAATAATCTGTTTTGTGTTCGTAGCATACGTTTATATCTTCATTTAAACCGGCGTTTCTTTCCGGCGCCTTGTTCTGCGCGTTATAAACAGCGTGCCATATTCCAAAAGCCAGCCCTGCGCCCGCTCCCGCAAGCGCGCCAATTCCGCCGCCCGCTCCGAACACCGCTATGTTGCTTCCTTCACTGTAAGGCCCGATTGCGGTTAAATTGCCTATTGCCGCGCCGGCTGAAAAGCCTATCAAAGTGTCAACAGCAACGGTATTGGCAATATCCCCGGCTGAAAGCGGAACAACAGCGGCCATTACCGCAAATATAACCAGAAGTGTTTTTTTCATAATCAGTACTCCGCCGTGAACGCAAGCGCAAAACCGTTTTCCGCCGGTATCTGCCTTATTGCGTGGCCTTTAAAAACTTTGCCCCTTAAATTTTCCGGGGCAAAAAATTCCACGGTTGATAATATAATGCCTGTCAGCGCGCCGGCTGCCGCGCCGTAGCCCGCGCCTTCGGTTATTTTCTCTGTCTGTTTTGTGGAAGCATAAGACAAGGCCCCGCCTGACGCGCCTATTGCGCTTCCAAGCACTGTCCACACGGCCGTGTTTATTCCGTAATCATCAGACGCGTAATATTTTTTTGTCTGCATCTGCGCTATTGAAAGAACCGAAGCAAGGACAGCGCCCGAAACGCCGCCGATTATTGAACCGTTTACCAGCGGGTTTATATCCCTGTTTTTTGTCTGCCCGTAACCAATCATCCCGCAGCCGGCCCCTGCTATTGCTCCTTCAAAAAAACCGCCCACAATATTCATTGCCGCAAGGTTGCCCATTTCGTAATCTGCAGGCTCTTTTTTATCTTCAATTGCCTGTTTTGCCTTTGATTTATCTATCTTAATTTCTTCGGCAAGGGGGCCGCCTGTGTCCCCGGCTTTTTTAATGGCATCAAGCTTTTCCTGAACTTTCTGATTAATTGTGTCAACCGTGCCTGCCGCGGATAAAGGAGCATAAACCGCAAAAAAAGCGATAAAAACTAAAACCGGCAGTTTTTTCATTAATAATCCTTTAAGCTTTTTTTCACATCCCAATTGTTTTAATAGTATCATATCATGTGCATATGTCAAGAGATAATAGAAAAAAGCCATATTTTAAAGCATAAAACCTGAAAAACGGGGCGAAAGTTATACGTTTAACGCCCTTTTATCTATTCCTGAACTATTTTAATATGCAGCTCTTTTAACTGTTTTAGGTCAACTTCACCGGGCGCGTCGGTCAGCAGGCACTGCGCTTTCTGGGTTTTCGGGAACGCTATAACGTCCCTTATTGACTGGCTGCCGGTTAATATCATTATAAGCCTGTCCAGCCCAAGCGCCAGGCCGCCGTGCGGCGGCGCGCCGTATTCAAGCGCTTCAAGCAGGAAGCCAAACTTCATCTTTGCGTCTTCTTCGGAAATCTTTAACAGGCTGAAAATTTTGCTCTGAAGGTCGCGCCTGTGAATCCTTATGCTTCCGCCGCCTATTTCCGTGCCGTTTAATATAAGGTCGTACGCTTTTGCCTTTGAATTTACCGGGTCTGTGTCCAGCAGGTGCGCGTCTTCATCCTTTACGGTTGTAAAGGGATGGTGGTTTGCGTCAAGGCGGTTTTCCTGTTCGTTAAACGCGAACATCGGGAAGTCCGTCACCCACAGGAAATTAAATTTTGATTCGTCGATAAAGCCGTATTTTTTGCCTATGTGAAGCCTTACCCTGCTTAACACGTCATTGGCTGCCGTGAACTTATCCGCTATAAAGAAGGTGATGTCGCCTTTTTCAGCGTTCATCTCTTTTTTAATCATTTCTATCCTGTCATCGCCAAGGAACTTTACAATGGGCGATTCCGGTTTGTCCGCAAAACGTATCCATGCCATTCCTGACGCGCCGCATTTCTGCGCGTACGCCACAAGGTCGTCAATTTCTTTTCTTGAAAGTTTTTCTCCCGCGCCTTTAAAGTTGATTGATTTTACAACGCCGCCCTTTTCAATTACGCCGGCAAAAACTTTAAAGTCAGAACCTTTAAAAATATCAGAAACCGTTTTTAAATGCATTTCAAACCTTGTGTCAGGCTTGTCGTTTCCGTATTTTTCCATGGCTTCATCGTAATGCATCTTTGTAAAGTGGCCGCTTAAGTTTGTGCCTTTTACGCCGTTAAAAACATTCTGCACAATGCCTTCGGTGACATCCATAACGTCCTGTTCATCCACAAAAGACATTTCAAGGTCTATCTGCGTGAATTCCGGCTGGCGGTCCGCCCTTAAGTCTTCGTCCCTGAAACATTTTACAATCTGGTAATATTTATCAAGCCCTGACACCATAAGTATCTGTTTTAGGGTCTGCGGCGACTGCGGCAGCGCAAAGAACTTGCCTTCGTTTACCCTGCTTGGCACAAGATAATCCCTTGCGCCTTCGGGCGTGCTTTTAATAAGCATGGGAGTTTCAACTTCAATGAAGCCCGCGTTGTTAAGGTAGTTGCGTGTAATTTCGCATACCTTATGTCGTATTATCAAGTTCTTCTGTATTTTGGGCCTTCTTAAATCAAGGTACCTGTACTGCAGGCGTATCTCTTCGCTTACTTCCGCGTCGTCTTCAATCATAAAAGGCAGCGTCTTGGATTCGTTTAACACTTCAAGCTTTTCAGCCAGGACTTCTATCATACCGGTGGGAATCCTTTTGTTCTGTGTGCCTTCCGGCCTTAAACGCACTTTGCCGGTTATGGCAAGCACGAATTCGCTTCTTAACTTATGCGCGTTTTCATGCAGGGCCGCGTCCGCTTCCGGGTCAAATACAACCTGCACTATACCTGTCCTGTCGCGCATATCAAAAAATATAACGCCGCCGTGGTCGCGCCTTGTCCCAAGCCACGCGTTCACAGTAACCTGTTTGCCTATGAAACTTTCATTTATTTCCCCGCAATAATCTGTCCTTTTTAACATTTTTTATACTTCCTCTCAATATTTATAGATTTATGGAGTAATTTTTTTACCCATTAAACCTCTTACTAATGCTGCTTTTTAACCCTAAGCGACCTTTTAAATATGCTTCCCCATGGTTTATAACCGGAAAGCGGCCGCTCCAGTTCAAGAAGTTTCAGTTCATAAATAAAAAGATACCAGGCCGACATAATGTGATATAAAAAACCCTCAAATCCGTCCAAAAAGCCGGCCTTAAAAATATAACGTTTTATGAAAAAGAACAGCGGTTTAACAAGAACCGAATACCCGGTGGCCCTTCTTCCCGTGCTGTAAGCTTCCTGCGCGTCAAGCGTTGTATACCTGCTTAAAGCGTTAATATGGTCGCCTATGCCGGGCTTGCTGTAATGTTCTATATCGTGTTTTAAAATACCGGCGGGCGAATCAGAATCAATCTCTTCGTGCACCAGCACATCCCTGAAAGCGCCCCGGTTTTTTTGTATCAGCCTTATGGCCGCGTCCGGATAAATACTTCCGTGTTTCAGCCAGCGCCCGCCATAATAAAAATTTTTTCTTGGAATACGGTATACATAAAACGCGCCCTGCTTTACTATTGTTTCCCTTATTTCCCGCGCCAGTTCCGGGCTTACAAGTTCGTCCCCGTCAAGGCTAAGTATCCATTTGTTTTTTGCAAGCGAAAGCGCGAAATTTTTCTGTTTCGAAAACCCCATCCATTTTTTACGTACAACTTTCGCCCCGTATTGTTTTGCGGTCTTAACAGTACTGTCGGTGGATCCGGAATCAACCACTATTATTTCATCCGCCCATTTAACCGACTCCAGGCAGCGTTTTATCATACGTTCTTCGTTATATGTAATTATCGCAACAGACAGCTTATTTTTCAAAACACCACCGCGGTTAGAAAGATATAAATTCCGCCTTAGGGGAATTATAGGATAAACAGGCCCTTATTAGTAATTATAGGTGTACATCAAAGACGGCGCGTAAGATTCCTGCTGAAGCCTGAACTCCAGGTTGTGTTCCTTGTTGTACTGTTCAGCGGCAGGGCCTGCAAGCGCTATGTCGGCAAGCCATGTCCCTATAAATACAGCAATTCCGAATCCAAAAACCAATGCCCCGCCGCGCCTTACTTCATCCTCGTTGCCGCCGTATATACCCAGCATTTCCGGATTGGTATTCTGTATTACGCCAAATGTCATGGCGCCAATAGACAGTATTTCAAGCCCTGTGAACATAAGGCCCATTTTATAATTTTCGCTGTAAAACTGCCCCCAGCCGTGGACAAGAAAGCCGGGCCCCAAAGCCACAACAGTCGCAAGAATAGGGTCTTTTGGCTCTATTACCACTTCGTCTATGACATATTCATTCGCCGCAAAAACAGCCGATGCAGGCACAATAAGAATTGTTAAAGCAAGAAACAGCGCAACAGCGCGTCTTTTCATAAAATCCTCCTGAAATTGAATAATTGACACCTAAAATAACACGAAAAAAAACATTAGTCAACCGCTTTTGGCGGCGCTGTATTATTTGTCTTCGTCTTCGTCTTTTCCAAAGTCATAATATGCGACAATATGAGTATTTATATCATCTTCCGAGACTTCATGTTTGACTTCGGAAGACGCAAGGTATAAAAATCCTGGTTCAAAATCTTCTATTATTTTTACGTAAATCCTTGCGGTCTGCGTGTTGGTTTTCCACGCGTCAACAATAATTTTATCCTTAAAGTCACCCAGCGGGTATGTCCTTGTTTCATTATCGCTTATTACAGGCAGTTTGGAATCTCCCTGTATCATTTCCATGCTCCAGGTGTAATTATGCTCAACCACAACCCTTACAGACCTTTTGCCCTTGCATCCAACGCCCATAACGGCGATAAACGCGGCGCATATAAAAAGTAAAAAAAGTTTTTTTGACATAAAATCCTCCATAATTAACGTTTTAATTACCCGTTTTAATATGAAAACACAGCCAAAGTATTTTGTCAAGTTTCATTTTACACAAGCGGGTATTGATGCTAAACATTAAACTTAAAATACACTATATCCCCGTCCTGCATTATGTAATCCCTGCCTTCGCTTCTTACAAGGCCTTTTTCTTTCATCTTTAATTCGTCCTTTACATCCTTAAATTCCTCAAATTTCATGACTTCGGCGCGGATAAATCCCCTTTGGATATCGGAATGTATCTTGCCGGCCGCTTCTTCGGCTTTGGAATTGCGCAGAATGGGCCACGCGCGGCATTCATCGGAACCGGACGTGAAAAAGGTTATTAAATCCAGAAGCTTGTACGCGTGCATGATAAATTCATCAAACCCCTTGTATTCAAAGCCAAGCTCTTTTAAATAATCTGCGCGTTCTTCTTCGCCCAGGTCCATCATTTCAGATTCTATCCTGGCGGAAATAACGGCGTATTCGGCTTTTCTTTTTTTTATGTATTCGGTTAATTCCGGAAAGTTTTTTTCAAAGTTTTCTATTTTATCCTCGTCCGTGTTTAAAACATATAACATGGGCTTTAAGGTCATAAGGCCAAGTTCTTTTACCTGAAGTTTTTCTTCGGGTGTAAGGCCAATTGAAGACGCGGGCATGCCTTTTTCAAGGGTATCTTTAACTTTCTTAAGCGCTTCATATTTTTTTAAAGCTTCTTTATCATTGCCGGATTTGGCGGCCCTTTCGGTTTTTTGAAAGCCCTTTGTAACGCTGTCAAGGTCAGCAAGCATAAGTTCGGTTTCTATGGTTTCTATGTCTCCTATAGGGTCAAGTTTGCCTGTCGTGCGCACCACGTTCTGGTCTGTAAACACCCTTACCACGTGCGCTATGGCGTCCACTTCCCTTATATTGGCAAGAAACTTGTTGCCAAGGCCTTCACCCTTGCTGGCGCCTTTTACAAGGCCTGCTATATCAACAAATTTAAATGACGCGGGAACAAGTTTTGTCTTGCCGTCATTATAAAGGTTAAATAAAAAATCAAGGCGTTTGTCCGGAACAGCAACTATGCCCACATTGGGTTCAATTGTGCAGAATTCGTAATTGGCAACTTCGGCGCCCTTAGTTTTGGTTAAGACGTTAAACGTTGTGGACTTTCCGACATTGGGCAGCCCGACTATTCCTACTTCCATTATAATACCTCCAAAAATTTTGCCGCAAACACAGGCCTGCTTGATAATAAACGCGTGTTAATGAAAAAGGGCCGGCTTGCACCGGCCCTTTTTCTATTGCCTACGGAATAAATTCCGTGTTATTTCTTTTTGCCTTTTGCTTTGCCGCTTACTGTCTGTGCAACTTCGGCCGCTATTCCGCTGTTATCTTCCCTTTTGGAGAAGAAAAGCGCTGTGCCGATGATTGCAAGGCAGATAACAACAACAGCTATAACTCCCGGGCCATATCCCGGATTCTTGATGATAAGAGGCGCGATAAGGATAGCCACAAGGTTCATAACCTTGATAAGCGGGTTTAACGCGGGTCCTGCTGTGTCTTTGAACGGGTCGCCGATGGTGTCGCCGATAACCGCAGCTTTGTGAGCTTCGGAACCTTTGCCGCCATAATTGCCCTGTTCAATGAATTTCTTGGCATTGTCCCATGCGCCGCCCGAATTGGACAGGTACACGGCAAGAAGCTGTCCGACAACGATAACGCCGGCTAAGTATCCGCCAAGCCCTTCAGCCTTGAATAAGAAACCTACTATAACAGGCATAAGAAGAGCGATAAGCCCCGGCCCGATAAGTTCTTTGATAGCCGCTGTTGTGCAGATATCAACAACTTTGCCGTATTCCGGTTTCTGTTTGCCTGTCATGATTCCCTTAATTTCCCTGAACTGCCTGCGTACTTCGTTAACAACAAGGAACGCAGCCCTTCCAACCGCCCTGATTAAAAGCGAGCTGAAAAGGAACGGAACCGCGCCGCCGACAAGCAAGCCGATAAGAACCATAGGGTTGCTTATGTCGATGAACTGCATTCCGGTGATTTCTTTGTAAGAACCAAAAAGCGATACAGCCGCGATAACAGCGGTCGCGATTGCAAAACCTTTTGTGATGGCCTTTGTGGAGTTTCCAACAGCGTCAAGTTCGTCAAGAACCTTGCGCGCCTTTTCAGGAAGCTTTGCCATTTCGCCAACGCCCTGGGCGTTGTCAGATATGGGGCCGTATGTGTCTTCCGCAACGATGATGCCTGTTACGGTCAACATTCCAAGTCCAAGAAGCGATACGCCGTAAAGTGTCTGTTCAACAACAAGAATGGCGTCGCCTATCGGGTTTATCGCGAATACGATTATTGAAGAAGCAATTGCTACAGCGATGGAAAGGATTGCCCATACGCTGCTTTCCATTCCTTCAGCGGTTCCGGAAAGGATTGTTGTTGCCGGGCCTGTAAGGGTCGCTTTGGCGATTTCCTGAACAGGTTTTGTTTCTGTTGATGTAAAGTATTCCGTCATTGAAGAAATTGCGAATGACAGGAAAATACCGATTGTGGTGATTGCAAAAAGCTTCCACGCAAGGACTACGTTAGCGTCCGGGTTGGCCGCAAGAACGTTTGCCCATTTTGCGTCTGTTGACATGATGTTAAATATGCTTCCCTGCGTATACATTATTGTAAGCGCGGCAAAGCCGATGATTGAAAGAACTGAAGAAACCATAAAGCCCCTGTTTATCGGCTTCATAGCGGGTTCGTTGTCGTTTTTTGCCCTTACAAAATATGTTCCGATGATTGAAGTGATAACGCCTACAGCGCGGAGAAGGAGCGGGAAAATTACGCCCATGTTTCCGAATACTGTCGCGCCAAGAACCATGGAAGCAACAAGCGTTACTTCGTATGATTCAAATATGTCTGCTGCCATACCCGCGCAGTCGCCTACGTTGTCGCCAACGTTGTCAGCGATTGTCGCCGCGTTCCTGGGATCGTCTTCAGGTATGTTCTTTTCCACTTTACCAACAAGGTCAGCGCCAACGTCTGCTGCCTTTGTGTATATACCGCCGCCTACCCTCATGAACATGGCAAGCAAGCATCCGCCGAAGCCGAATCCTACAAGAACTTCGGAGAGGTTTTCTTTATAGATAAGGAATATTGATGTCGCGCCAAGAAGGCCAAGGCCGATTGTGAACATACCGGCAATAGCGCCTGTCCTGAAAGCGATTGTAAGCGATTCCACTTTGCCTTTTAACGCGGCAGCGGCAACCCTTACGTTTCCTTTTACAGCCATTCTCATCCCCATAAAACCTGTAAGAGCCGATGCTGTTGCGCCAAGCACAAAAGCAATTGCCCTTCCAAGGTTAATTGCGGGATCATGCGCTGTCCCCGTGAAATAAAGGACAACTGCCAGAACAACTACAAGTAATGCAACTGTCTTGAACTGCCTTGCAAGGTACGCGTTCGCGCCTTCCATGATCGCGTTATTAATTTCGATCATTTTGGCCGTGCCGGAATCTTTTCTTGTGATTTCGCCCATAAGAAAGAAACCGTACACAATTGCAACAAGTGCGATGCCCCAGATGATCCAGATCATGTTCAGTTCTGAACCTGTCAACGGGCTTAGTGCGATGTTTTCCATCTGTTCCTCCTTCATGAAGTATAGTGTTTATAAAACACAGTTTTACCGGATAAAAACACTTTCGGACTATTTTACAGAAAAAAATGAATTTGTAAAGGAGTTTTTATGGAAAGGGTCTTGTGTAAATCCTTATTCCCAACCCTTATCCTATATCCTGTTATCCCATATCCCATAAATAAGACAGGCAGTTCAGCAGCTTAGTTTAGATTTGGTAGACGCGGGTCTTCAGCCCGCGGAAACGAGTTATTGTTAAGCCAACCGTCCCAAACTGCCCGCTATGTTATTGAATATTTACTTTTCCAACATCCGGAGCGGGTGTTTTTTTTACTCCCACCATCTCGAAGTCTTATAATCAAATTCAAAAATTTTTATATCGGGATTAGCATAGTATTCATCAATCTTTTTCTTCCCCATTGTCCAGGACGAAATGCGTTTTGCCGGCGGATGAATTTTTTGCAGCTCTTTTAGTGATAGAATGAAAACCATAATCTTTGAAGCACCATCTACCACTACGGCAAAATACGGAACACATCCAAATGCTTCGCATGCAATCTTTGATTTTTCAATGTTATCTCTGGGTATATTGACGCCGGTGTCCTCGGTTCCTTTGTTTCGGCTTCTGCTCTTAACAGATATCCCCATTAATTCTTTTGTTACGGGATTTTTCGCAATAATATCTATCCCCGTATGATCTACATTTGCACATTCAAAACCGTGTTTAGATAACCAGTAAAGAACCAGATGTTCGCCAAAATCTCCGGTTATCTTCGAGTGCCTGCTGCTTTTACTTATCTCCATATAATCTCCTTTAAGTTTAGTTAACCGCCAAACTCCACCATAACCGGCACATGGTCACTGTATTTCAGCCACTTACCCGGCTTTTCTATAGATACAGCCTTTATTCTGCCCTGCCACTTTTCCCCGCAGAACACATAATCAATATGATAAGTTGTCTTCATGTTTTTCATCCACACAATTGTCGGATGAGGTTCATTTCCGTGGGGTTTGGCATTATGGATATGATAAGCGCTTTGGATGCCAAGGCTTTGAAGGTACAGCTGTTTGTCCGTAAAATCTCCTTTTCCCCGCTTTTTATAATTCCAGCATACATTATCATTGAAATCACCTGCCATGATAACACCTGAATCCAAATACTTGTGAAGCCCTTTAATACTTGCAAATGCAGGACGCACACCTTTAACAACTTCATTTGCTCTGTAATTCATAGCCCATACTGCTATAAGTTTAAACTTTTCAGGCCCGATTATCTTTATAGGTATGAACCATTTATCATTTTTCTTTGGCGGCTCTATAACTTTTGCTTTATATCCGTTAAAAGTAAAGATGCCTATTCCTTTATTCTTGTTGTCCCCATACCAAATCGCCGGGCTTGTTGGTTTATTGCCGAATAGTTCAGATGGTATTTTATAAGAACGCTCGCATTCCTGCAGGACAAGGATATCCGGGTTGTATTTAAAGATGTGTTTGGCTTTCTTCCTAAAAGCCATATTACAGTTCCAGGTTATTAGTTTCAATTATACCCTCACTTTATAATCTACACCTTACAAAATCAATACCATACCTTGAAAGTAGAAAGCAAAACAGTCCCGGAAGATAATTCCCGTCTGATAGGCTCATGCCCTTTTCCCATTATCTGTTTGCCCTGCCACACAAAGAGCAGGATTGCAATTTGGGAGAAAAAATCAAACAAACATTTTACTTTCTACTTTCAAGGTCCGGCACCGAGTTTTACCTTTTTGTTTGTATTATTTCATTTTATCCTTAATATATGCTTTTAATTTTTCCGTTATTTCCAAAGCCCTTTTAGCATCCGCTTCTGTTACTCCGGGTCCTGGATACCTGATATCCGGTGTTAAGTCATCTATAAAAGCAAAACTATCCTGAAAAGAAACCATAAAAACATCCGCCGTCTTTAAAAGTTCAAGCAATTTAAGCAGGCTGTGGGTTTTCATGAATTTTATATCAAGTTCCTGCAAGTATGCCTTAAGCATTTTCTCCGCTGCCTGCTGCGCATGATAGCATACAATATTATGAAAGACAGGACTCGCCTTTGACTCCCTTGCTGCCACCGTATAATCCTCATCGGCCTTATTAAACCATTCTCCGGCGGAAAGTTTCAAAGCTCCATTCCTTTATCAATCATTTCATTTACAAAGAAATCCCCGTCCTTTGCCCGTTCATTCAGGTAACTTTCAGTCCTTACAATGATATCAAAAGAATCAGCATATCCAAACTTTTCCCTGACAGCGGCGCGTACTTCTTTTGCGTCTATATCCTCGCCGTCTTTTGCTATTACAAGTATATCAACATCGCTGTTTTCACCGGGTGTGCCATAGGCATAAGAACCAAATAAAATAACTTTAACAGGTTTAAACCTGCCGGTTATATATTCTGTAATTGTTTTGATTTCATCTTTTGTTTTAACAGCCATTTTTTCACCTCCGGAATAATTTTACACTTTAAAACAAAAGCGGTCAACTGTTTGAAATATAAATTATCCCATAAATAAGACCCTAGGAAAAAAAATCGTGCCAGACCTTCCGTCTTCGTTACACTCCAGCGGATAAATGAAAGTAGGAAGTATAACCAAGCAATTATCCATACCCACGCTTTTGACAAACAGGCAAGATTTAACATAATTATTTTTATTGATAACAGGAAAAAACGAACTGATTCTTACTCCCAATGCCCTGTTCCCTCCGCTTCCTTGTAAATTTCCCCTTCCACAATTAGTATTATAGGGCTGTGTTGGGGGTTTGGCAAGGAGTTTTTGAGGAAATACAGAAAATTTATCCCATAACCTTCTATCCCATATCCCATATCCCATAAATAAATCCAGAGAGACGGAATAAAGAGCAGAAGGTCGGAGGGTCAGAGGGTCGGAAGGTCAGAAAAACCGAGGGACTAAGGGACAGATGCACGGAGGGACGGAAGATATGAAGACAAATCAAATACGCGGACAGCGCGGGAGCGCCGTCCCTACAAATTCATAAGTACAAAATGATTCATAAAGCAAATACAAACATTAAATACAAATCAACTGCCGCGGGCTGAAGACCCGCGTCTACCAGGGCTAATAACAAAACTAAATATAAACCAACTACTCTGGAAACTACTATTTATGTGTGTTTTGGCAGGTCGTAAAGTTCCAGCCTTAATCCCTTTCCAAGGCCGTTGGCCATTTTTTTAAGCGTTTTGTACTTTGCGTCCTCAATATTAGTCATTGCCCTTGATAATACAAACGGATTCATACCCGCATTCTTTGCAAAAGCATATCTGCTAATATGCCGTCGTTTTAATTCCTGCTGTATCTTTTCCATAAAATAAAACAGTTCCATCTCATCGGCATACGTCTTTTTACCCTCTTTGCTTTTTCCCGCTTCAGCAAAAATCTTTTTTACCTCTGATGCAGATGCTATTTTCAGGTCTGATTCAGTAATCTTTATTTTTTTCATTTTCAATGCTCCTTTCCTGTTAAAATATTTCGTATCTGGTCGGCTTTTTCATACTCCCGCCTGTTTTCTTTCTTTTTCCCTCTTTCTTCAAACGCGTTAACAAACCGTACATGATTTCCGTTCCAGTAATACAAAAGCCTGAATTCAATATTATGAAAATGCGGCCTTAATTCATGCATGTTCTTATATCCTTCTATCTTATCCGCGTACGGGAGCGATATTTCATGCCCCTTAATCTTAAGTATTTCAATATAAGCTTCAATTTTCTTTTTAAGCCCATCCGGCAGCTTTTTTATTATTTCTTTTACTGATTCTGTCATATCATAAGTTACAGAGACCAATTTAACCCCTCCATATATTCAGTATACACAAATATGTGTATATAGTCAAACAGTTTTGTTTTTTAATGAAAATAAACGGCGGATATTCAAGGAAATTATACGGAATTTAAATCTGTCATCATAACACCCCTCTATGAGTTTATGAAATTTAACTGCGTCTATATTACATTTGCATGCGGATTCTTGTCAAATCAAAGCCTGCTGCTGTCTATGTTTTCCCCGGCGTAATCCCGCCATTCATACAAAAGGCAGGATTGCAATTGGGGAGAGTATATAAAACAAGCATTTTACTTTCTACTTTCAATGTCCGGCACCGAGTTATTTTTTCGCACAGCCTTTCCCTATTAGCTTCTTAATGGTATTACCCAGCCTTTTTATCCCCTCTGTTATCACATCAGGCGCGGCATTGGAGTAATTTAACCTCATGGTATTGGCGTCTTTTACATCAGTGTAAAAAGGGTCGCCGGGCACAAAAGCAACCTTGTCTTTAAGCGCGGGTTTTATCATATCCATCGCGCTTAAACCCTTTGGAAGGTTTGCCCAGATAAACATGCCGCCCTGCGGCCTTGTATAAGCCACTTCCTGCGGGAAATACTTTTCAATGGCGCTTAACATTGCCTTTGCATGAACCCCGTAAACTTTCCTTAATTTTTCAATATGAGCGTCTATGGAATTATCCAGAAGATACTGGTACGTTATGCGCTGAGCCAGAAAATTTGTATGCAGGTCAGCCGCCTGTTTAACCGTGACTATTCTTTCCATTATATCCTTGGGCGCAAATACCCATCCAAGCCTAAGCCCGGGCGCCACTATCTTTGAAAACGAACCAAACATAACCCCGTCTTTTCCAAGGTAATTCTTAACGGCAGGCATGTCATTACCTTCAAAGCGCAGTTCGCCGTAAGGGTCATCTTCAACAAACAGAACGCTGTATTTTTTGCAGAGCACTGCCGTCTTTTTTCTGACTGCGTCAGAATAAGTTATTCCTGACGGATTCTGAAAATTCGGAACAGCATAAAACAGCTTTGGTTTTTTTGCCTTAAATACCTTTTCAAGTTTATCCGTATCCACACCTGTTTCATCAACTTCAACAGCATTGAATTTGGGCTGAAACACTGACATGGCCTGGATGGCGCCAAGGTAACCCGGTTTTTCAATTACAACCCTGTCATCTTTATCAATAAGCACTTTGGAAAGAAGGTCAAGCGCCTGCTGGGAACCTGTCGTGATAAGTATGTCATCAGGGGATGCTTTTATCCCCTTTTTTTCCAGATACCTTTTGCATATCCATTCGCGCAGATGATAATAACCTTCCGTGGTGCTGTACTGAAGCGCCCTTGTGCCGTCGCTTTCAAAAACCTTATCAGCAGCGGCTTCAAGTTCCCTGACCGGTATCATCTGAAGGTTTGGAAGCCCGCCCGCAAAGGAAATTATTTCAGGGTCTGTTGTGACCTTAAGTATTTCACGAATAAATGAGCGCGGTACGGATTTCATTCGTGACGCGAATTTTGTTTTCATGTTTTCCCTTTTTTGTTTGTCTTGTAAATCGTTTGCTCTACATTACCACAAAAAAAGCGGGTCTGCAATTTATGAATATATCAGGTATTTTATTTCCAATGTCCGGCATGATTATTATGTAAAACAGCCGCCTTGCCTGTTTTACCGCGGCATAAGGGCAAATACGCCCCAGCCAAGGTATTCACGCGTGTAAGACGCAAAGCGGACAGGTTCTGTGTCCAGTAAGGCGCGGACTTCTTTTGCCATTTCGTCCTTTGGATTGGCTTCAAGCCATTTTCTCATTGTAAGCCATTTTGCCGCTTCGTACCTGTCCCAGCCATCCTGATCTGCCAGAACCATTTCCACAACGCCGCAGCCAAGGCGGCCAAACGACGCAAGAAGTTCCGGAAGGGCCATAAAATCTGAAATTGAATGTGCAAGGCATCCCTTTGCAATTTCTTCTGTCGCCGGCAACTGACGCCAGTATGGCTCGCCTATCAGAATAATTCCGCCCGGAGCAAGGCTTTGTTTTAAAAGGCTGATGGTTCCGGCGACTCCGCCGCCTATCCATGTAGCGCCCACACAGGCGGCCACGCCGGCTTTTTCTTCTGACACATAACCCGCGGCATCGCCGTGGATAAAATTAACCTTATCGCTGACGCCAAGTTCTTCAGCGCGCAGTTTTGCCTGCTGTGTAAATAAACCGCTCATATCAACGCCTGTGCCTGTTATCCTGTAATCGCGCGCCCATGTGCACAGCATTTCGCCCGAACCGCTGCCAAGATCAAGGACGCGTGTGCCCGGTTCAAGGCGCAGCGCGGCGCCAAGCGCTGCAAGTTTTTCCGGTGTGAAGGGATTATGAATCCTGTGAGCGCTTTCGCTTATGTTAAAAATTCTTGGAATATCCACTTAATTATATCTCCTTGTAATGAAATCTATTTTTGAAAATTAATAAACAACAATACTGCATTCCCTTATAACCCGGAGCAGGCAAGACGGAAGCCCGTAAATGAATCTTCTATGTGCGGAAACTTGCCGGTTCTGTCGCCGGTCTGTTGGTAATAAGTAGGATAATTGTATGCGCCACCTATGAACACGCGGTAATTGCCTAAAGAAGGGCCCCTGTAATCAGAAGAGGGGCCTGACGGGTAACTTGCACTCCAGTCCCATACCCATTCATACACATTTCCCGACATGTCATAGATTCCAAGATCATTATCAAGTTTTTTCCCCACAAAGTGAGTGTCAGCCAGCGCATTTCCGGAATACCAGCAATAATCGCCTATTGTTGTTGATACATCATGCTTTGCGGAGTCGCCCGAAGCACAATCAGGAGATGTCCATTCCGTGCCGTTTTTATACCTTGCCGCGTATTGCCATTCGCCTTCCGTAGGCAGGCGGTAACCGTTGGCGCTCCAGTTTACATAGGGATTGTCAAAACTGCCCGCTGTTGCGTTGCGGCTGTTGCCGTAGTCGCCGTCTGTGGAATCCTTAATACAGGTTGTAAATGCCGCGTCCGAACAATATACCGGGGTTTTACCCTTCATCTGGCTGTAAGCATTGCACCAGACAATCATGTCACGCCAATTAATGTATGTTACCGGCTCCGTTTTTGCGAATGTTGGCGCTGCGCCAAAGGTTCCGTCCGAACCTTCCCTGCCCGTATTGGCAAAAGTATACCCGTTATTTAACGCCCACTGCCTGACTTCATACCACAAATCATAGATGACTTCATATTTGCCAATGTAATACGCTGATATAGTGTGGCTGAAACTGTCGCCTGCGCTTTCTGCCTGCGTGAATGTTCCGGCCGGAACCGATACCATAGCCCGGTAATCCGTAACAGTCTCTGTAGTTACAGGCGTCTGCGTGGTGCTATCGCCCGGCGAAGCCGGTGTAGTGCCTTTGCCGCAGGATGATAAAACAGTTAATGAAAATACTGAAAAAAATAATAATAAAAATACCTTTCTCATTTTTAATACCCCCTGTTTAGTTAATTCCAGAACCAAATCAAATTTTTTAATAATAAAATACGCAAATAATACTTGTCAAGATGGTTTTCACAACCTATCAGATAGTCCGAAAACCCTTATTTCCCCGCGGATTGTTTAAAAAACACCTTTGCCGCGATGACAAGCCATACAGCGTACGGTATAAGCGATAGAAAAGAAAAAATAAGCCCAAGCTTTCCGGCTGATGCCGGAATAATCATAAAAAAACCCGCCAAAAGCGCGGCTATTGACCCTGTTTTTCCAAACGCGCCGCCCTTAATCATAAGGTACGCGAAAATAAGCAGAGCAGCCGCGTTTAATACGTAATAGGCGTTATACGCGGTGCCTGTGTACTGCGCCAGCATTGTCTCCCCTGCCGCAAGAAACATTGCCTGATTCGCGGGCTCTGTTGCCGACGCGTACCTGCCGGATAATGTAAGCATTTCAAAGGCGGGCACAGATGAAAAATAAGCGGCAACTCCCGTAACAGACAGTATCAGCGCAAGCAGCGAAAGCGAAGCGTTTGTCTTTTTTAAAATCAGGTATAAAGGCACGTAAATAAGGATCATAAGCATATTTGTTACGGTGTATAAAAGGTCTGTGCTTATAAGCCCAAGAAGCGTATTTTTGGCAAAAAGTTCAAAAAAACCCGATGCTGTTGCCGGCGGCGGGTACATCATATAAATTACGGCCTGCACGGGCATTAATGCCAGCATTATAATTACCGCCCATCCTCCTGCCGTGTAAATTGCGGTTTCCTTAATCTGCGTGTTTACTTTGTCTGTCATCCTGTGCCTCCTGTTATTTTTTCTTACCGCCGTATTATAAACATTAAATCATTTTGTTAATTAATTTTAAATAAAAAAATGGTTATATGTGATTAACTGTGTTATTTTGTGGAATTATCACTATTCATCAGTTCAATAAGTTCTGCCGGTGTCAGAATTTCTATCCCTTTATATTCCTTAACCTCCCTAAGATGTTTATCGCCGCTTATTATGTATACAGCCCTGCCGGCAATGGCGCATTCAATGAATTTATTGTCAGATTTATCCTTTTTTACAGCGTTAACTTTTTCACGGGGAGTGACATATATATTATGTGCGGAATCTGACAGCACTTCCATGACAGCGTCCATATCATCTTCTGACAGGTCAAACCTTTGTATGACTTCAAGATACTCTTTTAAAATATCCGGGCTTATCACGGCTGTTACAGCGCCTTTTGCCCACAGTTTTATCACTTCTTCAGGTTTTTTACCCCAGAAAGACGAAATAAGAACGTTTGTATCAATAACAACCCTGATGCCCTTTTTCATTTTCCGCGGCCGCGCCTTACCCTGCGGATAAGTTTTTCCACATCATGCAGCCCATAACCGGCCCTTTCCGCGGCATTGCGAAGTTTTGGCCATAAAGTATTTACTTTAATTTCCATGTCTTCTTCTGTCACTGATTTTAAAACCGCGACAGGCCTGGAATTGCGCAGAATCACAACAGGGCCCTCTTTTTCGCTTAATTTAAGCACGCTGTTTGTATCAAGCCTTAAATCCCTTATATTTGCGAATTTCATTTATTGCCTCCTTTGTATTACATTTGTAATACAATTATAGCACATATGCCCGATTTGTCAATTTTGCAGTTATTTTTTTTCAGTGAAGAAAAAAAACAAGAACCTAACAAAAAAGCCCCGGGCGGATGCCCGGGGCTTTTTGATACTTCTTAATCCTTAATTAAGAATCAGTATCACAAAGTTTTTGCTGTTTTCCACACCTTTTGATTTGATGCTTACTTTCAGTACATACGTGCCTGCCGCAAGCTTATGGCCTGCCGCGGACTTTCCGTCCCACTGTACCGAATGCGTGCCGGCGCACACATTTGAAATTCCGGTCACTGTCTGCTTCCACATAAGCCTTCCCTGCGCCGTAAATACCGCAAGCGTTACAACAGCGTCCGGATCGTCCACAGTCATTAACTTATTATCCGCTGACTGCGCCTGTATGGTGCCGCCGGATACCGTGTACTGCAGGTATGTTGTGCCGCCGCTTGCAGCAGGGTTCGGGTAGCTAAGGACGCTACTTATGCTTGCCGTCTGGTTATTTGTCTGTGCTGTAGGTTCGTTTCCGTATACAAGGGCTCCTGAAACATACGCCGTCATTTTATCCGTGCGAGCGTAAACCTGGCCTGACGCGAAGCTCCAGTCATTTGACTGCAGCATAGAGCTCCAGTCAGATTTGTTGAACCTTGCCTGAACTTCCGCGAATTCATTCGGCGCAAGCACAACCGACGAATTAAACTTGAAGCTTATGTAGTAATTCTGAGTTCCCTGAGCTTTCTGTACCGTAGATACCGTTAAGTTCTGAGTAATTGTGCTTCCCTGCGGAAGTTTTCCAGCCCAGTCAATAAACGCCTGAACCTGCTGTCCTGCGTTGGAATCAGAATTTATCCAGTACCTTACTTCCATTCCGTTTAAGTTAAGCGCCGCGCTTCCGGTATTGACAACCCTGAACGAAGGGTGCGGGCTTGCAACATTTTCTGAATCCGGGTTCTTAAGCATAATGGTGAAGTTTGCCACTACAACCTGCGTGTTCGTCGCTGTAGGAACTATTGCCGTGTTCGTGGCTGTCATTGTAGGCGTATGCGTGAAAGTCTTTGTGGCTGTGTTTGTAGCTGTATTTGTTGCCGTCCTTGTCGCCGTGTTTGTCGGCGGTATTGATGTGTTTGTTGATGTTGCTGTCGGCGGTACCGATGTGTTTGTTGATGTGGATGTCGGAGGTATTGAAGTACTTGTCGATGTTGCTGTCGGCGGTACTATTGTGCCTGTTGATGTAGGCGGCACTTCTGTATTGGTAGCTGTATTTGTCGGCGGTACTGATGTATTTGTTGCCGTAGCTGTAGGAGGAACAGCCGTGTTTGTCGCGGTGTTCGTCGGCGTGGCAGTTGCAGTCTTTGTCGCTGTGTTTGTCGCCGTATTGGTTGCCGTGTTTGTCGCTGTCGGCGTTGAAGTTGCAATTACCGGCTGCGGTATTATCTGAATAGCGCATACTTTCGCGTTATCCACAGCTGCCGGGCCAAATCCTATGGTGATTTTTCCGTTGACCGGCGCTATGTTGTTAAACACTTTGTCAACCGCTTTGTCCGCGCCTGCCTCCGCAAAGATATCGTAATTTGTCATTACTTCCGTACCGTTTACAGATACATTAAAACTGCGCGAGCCTGCTGCCGTAAAGTACGTTTCTGCCATTTTCATAGTTACCTGATAAGAACCGGCAGGAACATTGAACGTGTATGTGAACGGATTGCCGTAACGTTCGCTCTGGTACAGCGCCATGTCTGACGATGCAGGCAGCGCGCCTGAAACTGTTTTTGTCGTGCTGTAAGGCGTTCCGTCCGTGAAGTTAGTGTCAGCAGACCATACAGCGCCTGTTGAATCCACATAATCCACTTCGCTTCCGGCAAGCACGCGCCATGTTGAGGCGGTTACAGGTGTTGCGGTTACTGTGGCTGTTGCCGTTAAAGTTGCTGTTGCCGTTGCTGTCGCTGTTAAAACAGGCGTGGGTGTTGAAGCGCCTTCTTTTGCAAAAGCCATATCGTCAACATAGAAGTTTCCGGTCGTGGTGTCTGTTTCAACAAAAAGCCTTGCAACCCTTAAAAGCCCGGTCCATGTTACGTTTGCTGAACCGCTTACCCGGCTCCACTGCGTGCTGTTCGCCGCGACAGAACCTAAGCTTATGTATTTTCCGCCTTCGTCGTCCTTTATGTAAAGGGTAAGTTTCGCGTTATCCGTGCCTGAAGCAAGGCGCGCCCATACGCTTGCGCTGTATGTGCCCTGCCCGTTCTGCAGCAGGTACCACAGTATGTGCTGGCCTATGCCCTGATATGCCTGCGACCTGTTGGATACCCTTGCGGATTTTGACCCGCTGTGAACTATTGATGTCTCTTCGGCTATTGCCCCGCCTGACATTTCGTTGAAGCAGTATACAGAGCTTTCAAATCCGCCGTTGTAAATGCCGTTTACGGGATTTAAACCAAGTACGGTCTGTATCGCGTAATACGCGGGTTTCTTGTTATAGTTGGTGTCAAAGATAAGCGCCGCATCGGATGCCCCGTCTGTAAAGCCCGGTATCCAGGAATGCTTGTCTGTAAAGCCCCACAGGAACATTTTCTTTATGTTCGGATGTGTCATGGTGAAGAATGTCATATCAGCGTACGCCTTTGCCTGTGACTGAAGTTTAGCTGAATCAACCGGAACCGGTATTGCAACGTCAAGTTCTGTCACGGTTATTTCCAGGCCAAGCGCTGTCAGCCTCTGCGCGTTTTCATAGATATCGTCATTTAAGCGCCAGCTGCTGCTTATGTGGCACTGCCAGCCCACGCCGTCAATCGGCACATTCTGGGCTTTTAAATTTTTAACCATATCGTAAATGTAATTTGACTTTCCGTTTAACCCTTCGTTGCCGTAGTCATTGTAATAAAGTTTCGCGTTAGGGTCAGCTTCCCTTGCCCATCTGAAAGCGTTGGGGATGTAATCGCCAAGCTTCTGGTACCAGAAGTCATTGGAACGGTACCCGTAAGGCGCGCCGTCTGTGACAGCTTCGTTTACAACGTCCCACTGGTTCATTTTGCCAGCGTACCTGGCAGAGATTGTCTGAACATATGACTTAAGCATATCGCTTACCTGAGCGCTGGTATAATTTCCGGAACTCATCCAGCCTGGGACAACCGTGTAATAAACAAGCACGTGCCCCCTCATATCCATATTGTTCGCATCCCTGTAGTTTCTGTAATAATCTGTTGTGGAGAAACTGTAGCTGTACGGCCCGTTCCATAAATAAGCTTTAAACTCGTTTTCTCCGCCCAGCCAGTTGAATTCTTTGCCAAGCGTGGTGCTGTAAATTGCTTCGTTTCTAAGCGGGCTGTTTGCCGCTTCCGCGCCAAGCAGCATTCCCTTTGCCGCCGCAAGGTCCCTTAATCCGCCTGTTACAACAGGAATCGTGGGGGTTCTTGTCGGTGTGGGTGTTGAAATACCCTGCGTGTTTGTGGGCGTGTTTGTCCTGGTAAATGTTGAAGTAACAACCGCTGTGTTGGTCGGCGTTACATTGCCTGACTGATAGAAACGGTACGTGTATACATTGAAAAGGTTTCCCGTGCCGCCGGTGAACTTAAAGAATATGTCTTTCACGCCGGTTAATCCGGTTACATTGCATGTAACATTCTGCCATGTCTGCCATCCGCCTGTTACGGGAACAGCGCATGTGCCTGCAATTGTGCCTGTTATGCTGCCAACGCGGATTTCTATATTGCCGCCCGCGCCCGCGCTTGCAACGCGCGCTTCAAAGCTTGCCGCGCCTGTTCCAAAATTAAAGTTCTTAACCTGAATCCAGTCGCCGTTTTCTATGAACCCTACATCAAGACCGCCTTCAGAGCAGGTTTCGGTCTGAATTCCGGATTCTTTTGCCATTGTAACCGCTTTATTAACAGTGTAAGGATTTGCATATTTAAGCGCGTTAACGCCTGTTGTTGTGGTTACAACTTTCTGTATGGTGCCGTCCGCGTTAAAGTAAAGTTTGTCCAGCGCAACGCTTCTCTGATAAATTCCGTTGCAGTTGCCAAGGTTGGTGTTGGAAAGCCTTCTTGTGTGATACGCTATGTACCAGTCCGACCCAACATTTACTATGGATGCGTGGTTGTTGTTGCCGCAGTTGTCGGAAGGATTTCCAAGTATGGTGCCGCGGTGCGTGAAGCCCGTCATTGGGTTATTGCTGGTCATATAGTCAATTGTAGCAGCCGGTGAAGCCGAAAAATCTGTTGAGTAAGAGTAGTAGTAAATTCCGTTTCTTTTGTTCATAAACGGCGCTTCAAAATACCTTGGCGCGTCAATTGTAACCGCGGAACCGCTTACGCTTATCATGTCCGCGTTAAGCTTTATTACCCTTGCATTGCCGGGCCCGCCGCCGCCAAAATACATGTACGCCTGGCCGTCGTCATCAATAAATACCGCCGGATCAAAAATATACGTAAGTCCGCTGCATCCGGGGGTGCTGCCTGTAACTATCGCGCGTCCTACAGGGTCTGTCCACGGGCCGGTGGGGCTTGTGCTTCTTACAACGCCAATGCTGCCGCCGCCGTTGCCGAAATAAAGGTAATAATAGCCGTTCCTGTAAACAGCCGCAGGCGCGTATGTAAGCCCCGCCCATGTGGTGCTTGACGCCTTGAAGGTTTCGCCTTCATCTGTCCAGTTTACAAGGTCATCTGAAGACATTAAAGTCACGTCGGTTATGTCATAACCCGTGGCGCCGTCTTTGTCGTGTGAATTATAGATGTACATTCTGCCGTTAAACCAGCAGGCGGTCGGGTCCGCGGTGTATTTCTGATACATAAGCGGATTGCCGCCAAAAAGGGTTGAAATGGGAGTGTTAACCGCAGTAACAACCGCTGTCGCCGTTGATGTCGCCGAGCTCTGTACGGTAATTGTAAACGCCTGTGTTGATTTTGCGCCGCACGCGTTTATATACGTGGCTGTGAATACGTTTGTCCCAACACTTAAAGGTATTGATGTAAGCTCCCTTAAAGTTGATGTAAATCCGTTCGGGCCGGCCCAGCTCCAAGTTCCATCTGTTACAGGCTGAGGGCCAAGATTTACAGACGCAGGAAGCGAAGCAACCGTCGCGCTGTTTGCCTGTGTCCATGCGCCGCCGTTAACCTGAAGATACGGCGTTATAGCGGTTGCAGTGCACGGAGTTGATGTTGCCGTAGGCCCTGTGGCGCTTGTACCCACAAACGAAACAATGCTGCGCGCCGGCAGCGTGTATGTAAATGTGTTGCCTGAAACAGAAACCGCGTTCTGCGCGACAAGGTTTACGCTTGCGCTGGTAATCCACGGTGTTATTGATGTTACGTTTACGCTGTTTAAAGCGAATGTCTGGCTTACAGAGTTGGAATTAGTATTGATAGCCACAAAGACTATCTTTGAAGGGGATGAATTGTTTGTGTTCTTAAAAGCGCTTACCTGCACGCCGGATGTGGGCGCTGCTGTCGCTGCCATCCTGTAATATCCCGGCCTGATAAATTTGCTGTAACTTCCCAGCGCGTACGCCTTTATGTTAAGGTTTCCGTTTGTCGCCAGGTCCTGTATCCACCAATAATGGAAAGCGTTCATGTTTGCGGTAACAAAGCAAGTCTGTATCCATCCCGCCTGCTCCAAAGCGCCTGATATATCCAGCGAATTGGCTGATATTTCTGTTTCCCAGAATTCCTGATTTGTAACCTGTGTAAAACCGTATGAAGAAAGCGGGTTTGGCATCGCGCCGTACAGATGCGTGCCAAGTATGCCCACGTAAGATGCTGTTGTGGCGTTGTTCATTGCTGTCGCGGCCAGGTTCATACCGCCCGGGTTAATGGGTTCCGGTATCATAATCTTGGTCGTAAGGCCCGCGGCATTAAGCGCGCTTTTAAACGCGCGCACAAAAACTTCAAACTGGCCCGCTGTCCAAAGGCATGATTCATAATCAGGGTTCCAGTTTGGTTCGTTCTGCGGCGATATCGCATAAAGGTCTATGCCGCGGCTTTTTGCGTACTGGATATACGAAACAAGGTAATTCGCGTACCCGGTATCAGCGCTGTTGGGTGTGCCGGAAGAAGCTCCAAGGAATGTATTATTGCTTACGTTTCCGTTTACATTATTATTGGCTTTGTACTGCGGCGGAGGAGACCATTCCGCAGCCCAGAAAAGCAAATTTGAATTTGCCGCTTTTGCAGCCACAAGGTTATTAACTTCAGCCGCATGGTTGCCGTTTGGGTCTATCCTTGCCCTTAACGAAGAAAGCCCAATGTGCCCGTTAACATTGTCATCGGCAAAAAGCGCCTGCGCGTTTGCACCTGCCAATCCATACCACGCGCTTGACGCGCCTATGGCACGGATGTACTGGTACGTGGTGCCTGCATCAACGGTACATGTGCCCGCATGCAGGACCGGAACAAAGAACATCAAAAGCACGATCAACAGCATACTTAATTTTTTCATTTTCCGCTCCCCTTTACTTTTATTTTTATTTCAACCTTATCTTATATTCTAAGTTTTATATGAACGTTCATATTTCTTTCTTTAAAAATATAATGCCTTGTCTCTTTTGATTTAGCTATATATGAACGTTCATACTTTAATACAAATTTACACCCTCAAAGCCCGGTTGTCAAGAATTATTTTTAAGATATTTTGCTTTTCCCCAAAAACAGCTCAAATATGGCCGTTTTACAGTACAGAATTAAGTTTATTTTTTTTCAATTACCCTGTCTATTATAAGAACCTTATTATGTTCCCGTTCAAAATATATCTTAAGCGCATGGAAATTACAGCAAAAAAAGTCGGCTTTTATTCTATAAGTGTCCTGATATTCGTCCATAGGCCGTGTTCGTCGGCTCAAATCCCTGTATATGAAATCAATTACTTTTTTCTGCGTTTCCTTCTGCATTACCGTAATTGCATTCTTAGCCGGATCGGTAATACGGATAAGGTTCATTGCTGTCATTTCAATTTGTACCCCAACTTCTTTGCGAATTCATTAAAATCAGTGGCGGTCTTTTTACCATATTTCACATATTCCTCATGAACCAGCAAATCCTCTTTGCGAGTCTCGCGCTCAATTTCATGCTCTATGGCATTACCCAGGAAAGCCCAGATTTTTATTCCCTTCTTTTCACAAAAATCCCGCATTAAATCCCTCTTCTCATCTTCAATTTTTGTAGCGAACGAAACTACCTTTGGCATCTTAATCGCCTCCTTTTCATTTATATTTATATTATAACGATAAATTCATATATGTCAACCCAAAAGTAATACTTTAGTTATTTATATGGCATTTAAAGTTGGAGTTACTTTAGAAAAATTATTTTTATTACGCGGATTCGCGCTTAACCAGCTCCGGTTCAAATACAAGATTCCTGGGTTTGCTTACTTTCCCCTGCATTGCTTCCAGCGTCATCACAAACGCCTCGTTGCCCATTTTTTCCACCGGCTGTTTTACAGTGGTTAAAAGCGGGGTAAAAGCCGACGCCACGGGTATGTCATCATACCCTATAACCGCAATATCTTCCGGCACGCGCAGCCCGGCTTCTTTTATCGCGTTAATCGCGCCCATTGCCGTGTTGTCGCCCGCGCCGCAGAATATGGCGTCAATATCCTTATGCGACTTTAAAAGGTTCTGCGTTATCGCGCGCCCTTCATTTATATAGTTGTGGCTGACCCCTGCCATTATTTCTTTGCCGGTGAAAATGCCGCGGCTTTTAAGCGCCTTTATATACCCTTCTTTCTTTTCTGTTACAGACGGCCAGGTCTCCGCGCCTGATTCTTCCATTCCTATATATGCTATATTGCGCCTTCCTTTATCTATAAGGTATTCAACCGCGGCAAAAGCGCCCTTTTCATTGTCGCACTTAACGCTGTGCGCGCCGGCAATCGCGGCGTCTATAAGTATTAACGGTATGCCAGCTTTGTTTAACTGTTCCATCTGTTCAGCGCCGGGTTTTATGCCAAGCATTATTATGGCATCGGCTTTTCTGTTATAAATTATGGAATCAATTATTTGTTCTTTAAACCTGCTTTCGCCCCTTGTGGAATACGGTATAAGGTCATAGTTCGCGGACAGCCCGGCAAGATGCACGCCGTCTTCAATTTCGCGCAGTATGTTCATGCCAAAAATTGACGTAAAACGCGTGCTGATAAACGCTATTGAATCCGCCTTTGCGCCGACAAGCGCCCTTGCGGTTTTATTGGGCCTGTATTTAAGTTCTTCTATCGCCTTTAACACCCTTTCTTTTGTCGCGGGAGCCACTTTATCCACTCCGTTTACAACAAAAGACACGGTATTGTATGATACACCCGCAAGTTTCGCGACATCCTTAATGGTTGCCATTTATTTTTTTACCTTTCCTGTTTTTTTAGCCTTTATGATAAAGGTATTTTCGTTGCGGTTTTTAACCCTTCTGTATTTTACTTCTGTGCAAAGGGTCATTATGGTTTTTATTCCCATATTCCCGCCAATTCCTTCTTTTATCCTTTTGGATATGTCCCGCGGTTTATATCCGGTCATGTCAAACGCCGGGCCTGAATCAACCACCGTTATCCCGGCGCGCGGATAATCAAGCCTGATTATAATTTCCACTTTGCCCGGTTTATCCGCGTACGCGTGCTTTATAATGTTTTCGCAGTGTTCTGTCACCGACACTTTTATGGGCGAAATATCATCCGGCGCGAATCCCTGCTTTTTCATCGCGGAGCTTATCCAGCGCCTTATAAAGGCAAGGTTATGAACGTTGGCATCCGCTATTATGGCGGATTCAGCCGTATTTTTCTTTAACTGTAATAATGCCGTATTAATTTCAGCCATTTTTTCCATAGCTGTCAGCCGCTTCCTTAACTGTTTCATAACTTTTAATTACCCCGTCTATTCCGACAAGTGAATATACCCTTTTGGCGTCCGGCTGCATGGAAGCAAGTTTAATTTCAGCGCCTAAAGCGCCCAGCCTTCTGAATTCATTTAAAAATGCAGTCCAGCCGGCGGAGCTGATAAAATCAAGCGCCTTCAAGTCCAGAATGTATTTTGCCTTTCCGTGTTTATCGGAAATTTCCTTAAAGCCCAGCGTGAAAGCAGCCACTGATGAAGAATCAAGCTCTCCGCGCAGCTCCGCGATAACAATACCCTTATCCGTGCTTTCTTTAATTTCAAATGCCATAGTATTCCTCCTTTATGCTGTCCTGCCCACTGTCAGGACCGCGATATCGTCGCTTTGTTCTTCTCCGCCCGTAAAAATTTCAATGTCGCGCAGCAGCCCCTGCTGTATTTCAGCGCATGTTTTGCCGCCGTTTTTTTGCAGCGATTCCGCCACCCTGTTCATTCCAAACCTTGCGCCGGATGCCGCCCTTGCTTCGCTTATCCCGTCCGTGAATAAAAGCAGTTTGTCTTTTGGTCCCACATTAATTGTTATTTTTTCAAGGCGCGATTCAAAATCATTGCCTTTTAAAATCCCTATTGCCGCGCCTTTGGGGCAGTAAGATTCCACCGCGGACGCGCCGCTTTTATAAACCAGTATTTCGTGGTGGCCCGCCGAAGCCATTTCAATTGCGCCTTTTGCCGTATCAAGCACGGCGTAAAAAATAGTCGCAAAAATATTCCCTTCCACCCTGCCAAGCAATCCGTTGTTCAGGTTAATAAGAACCCTCACAGGGTCAGCATTCAGCCTTGCCTCTGTATTTAACACGCCCCTTAACATTGTCATGATAAGCGCGGCAGGCACGCCTTTGCCCGATACATCAGCCATTACAATGCCGAATTTTCCGGCCATAAGCGGAATTACGTCATAATAATCCCCGCCTATCTCTTTGGCGGGTTTATAAAACGCGGACGCTTCATATTTTCCCATGTCCGGAAATTTTTTGGGCAGAAGCGAATCCTGAAGCCTGCTTGCGATTTCAAGTTCCTTTTCCATCGCCTTTTTTTCAAGCGCTGTTTTCTGCGCGCGTTTAAGGTCATCCGTCATTTCATTGAAAGCGCCCGCCAGCAGCCCAAGTTCATTTTTGCTTTTAATCACAATCTTGTGATTTAAATCTCCGCTTCCCGCAATTTTTACGCCTTCAGCAAGTATATTGATGGGCTTTGTAATTGCGGTACTTAACAAGAAGGCTCCTATGACGCTTAAAATAACCGCAATTACAGTCACCAGGGCAATATTAATGTATGTGAGCTTAAGCGCGCGGCTTATAAGGTCATACGATACGGCAACGCGCACGGTCCCTGTTTTTGCCTTATGTTTGGCAACCGCCTGCGCCGTAAATTCTATTAATTTTTCGCCGGACGGCGTTTCAAAAATTATGTTTTTTGCCGGAGTGGCGCCTGTAATTTTACCGGGGGCTTTGTATTTCTTTTTCACCCGCGTCATGTCGTTATGCGCAAGAATCACCCCGTTTGACCCCACAACCATGGCGTAAATTACGCCTTTATTCTGCATGGCTTCCTTTAATATTTTGGCGGATTCAAGTTCGTACTTCATCATTATGTAATCCGCTATATTATTGGCAATGTTGCGGGCAATGCTTATGCCCCTTAATTCAACTTCGTTTATAAGGCTTTTTTTATGGATGCTTAAAAGCATAAAACTCATTATTCCCGTTATGATAAGCGTAAGGGACAGCACAACGCCCATCACTTCCCATTTCATGCTTTTAAATTTTTTATTCATTCTATACCGCGCCTTTTAAGTTCTTCAAGTTCCGCCTGTGTTTTTCTTAAATCCCTTATTGATTTCACGTCATCCGGGTTTATTGCCAGCACTTTTTTCCATATCTCAACCGCGCCTTTTAAATCGCCCTCTGTGTATTTATTCACAGCCGCATAATACATTTTGTCCGCGGTTTCCTTTTGTTCGCGCGTCAGCCTTACCGTCCCGCCGCCCGAATCCCTGTCCTTTTTTGCTTTTGCTATAAGCGAGGCAAGCGCTTTGTTGCCGGGCCTGCTTTTCAGCGCAAGCTCCCACTGTTTAATGGCTTCATCATACTGTTTTTTTTCGTACAATTCAATGCCCGCGGAAATATACCTGTCATTGTCCCCGCTTAAAGCCGCGCTTTCGCCGCTTTTTATCTTTTCCTTAAGCTTGTCTTCAAGTATTTTTTTCATTTTCAGCGAGGGCTCGTAATCTTTCTTCCATTCAAGCGACTTTTCCGCCTGGGTCAGCGCGTCTTCAAATTCCTGTTTCTGATAATACGCGTAAGCCCTGCGGTAATACGTCTCCGCCTCTTCTTTTGTTTTTATCCTCAGTCTGGCTTCCACTATCCTGCGCACTTCATTATAAATATTCCTCCGCCTCTGCGCCTTTTGTTCTTCCAGGGTCATTCCAAAAGCGTATGAAAGCGTGTACCTGTCCATCCTTCCAAAATATCCGTTGGATACAAAAGCGTAATCAAATTTAAAATCATACAGGTAAAGCCCGGCGCCAAATGTCAGTTCCCCGTCGCTGTAACCCGCCCTTACGCCGGCCGCGCCCGCCCATTTTATTTCTATGCCTGCCCTGTCCTTAAAACCTTCCTTTTCGCCTGCCATTATGTCATAAGCACCGCTGAATTCAAAATCACCGGTTTTATATTTGCCTAAAATCCCCAGCGTGTAAGTGCGGCCAAGCGTTTCCGTGACTGACTGCATTGAAAAAGAGGGCGGGATTATATTTTTTGCCGTGAAACCCGCGCGCAGAAATGAAAATGGCTGGTAAAGAATTCCGGCGTCAAGCCCGAAGCCGGCGTAGTTAAATCTGGACATATTGGAATAGTATATATTGGCATTGGCGCCGGCAGATAACCCTTCAGTCAGCATCCTTGCGTATGAGACCACAGCCCTGTACTGTCCGCTTGAAAAAGAAGATGTTGGATTGTCGTCAGCGTCATATCCTTCCATGCCGCCCACGGAAAAAATAAAAAATCCCGCTCCTATGGTGCCAAAATCAAGCAGCGTCTGCCCGTAAGAAACCGAACCAAAGGACGCGGCTTCATACAGCGGGTAATAAAGAAGCGACACTTCCTGTTTTTTTATGTTAACAAGGCCGGCGGGATTATAGTGTATGGCGGACAGGTCATCCGCCACTGCGGTAAAAGCCCCTGCCATTCCATCCGCCCTGGAACCCGCGCCTGCCGTAAAAACGCTTTCAGTGCCGTAATCGCCCGGCGCGGCAAACGCAGGATAAGCAGGCATAAAAATAACAGTAAAAAGTATCATGATAATTATTTTTTTTATGCATGCCGCGAAATTTATATCAGGCCTGCTTTCTGTCAAAACCGCAGTATTTGTCAATTAAACCTCGCCACGTAATCAGCCTGCTGTTTTTCCGGCTAAGGCTTACCTTAGCACAGCCAGTTTCTTTACAAGTTTTGTTGTTTTGCCTGTTGATTTATCTTTAACTTCCAGCGCGCACAAATACACACCGGACAGGACATCCTGCCCTTTTTCATTTTTTCCGTCCCAGATATCTTCAGTATGCCCGTTGCCGGCTTTTATTTTTAAAGCTTTATCCAGAATGGTTTTTACCGGTTTTCCTGTTATGGTGAATATTTTTATTGTTACTTCTGAATCATTTGAGATGTAATAGCTTATGGACGCGGGCGCAATTTTCGGGTTTACCGGGTTCGGGTAAACATGAAATGACTCTTCAAGCGCGGGCGGAATTGGCGTGGGTGTGGGCGGGCAGAATCCAAGCACCACATCTCCCAGGTTTGCGGAACTTTCCCAGTTATCCTCGTCCCCGTTCCATACAAGCTGGCCCACGCGCTGCGCGGTGCCGTCGTTAAAATCAATCTGCACGTCAAACTGATAGTTGCTGCCGTTTTGCGGCACAACGCCAAGAACTGACCACGGTATCATAACTTCCATTATGTAGCCGTTGGCATCATAAGTGCTTTTATATTCAAGCCCGTCCAGCAGCAGCGGAACCTGGGCGTTTAAGCAGAACTCCTTGCAGTCATAGCTTATCATAAAATGAAAATCATCCTTAAAATTGGGATATGTCTCGCTGCCGCGGTGATTGCCCATATCAAAATATATTTCTATTGCCGAATCATTGTAATTGTCGCAGCCCTCCTGCGGGGCGTTTAAGTATAAATCATTTACATCAAGGCCCACGTAAAAGTTTTCCGTATCCCACAGTGTTTTAAAACTGCCGGATACATTGTTCGGGTTTGTGCCAAGGCACAGTTCGGCAACCTGATATTCCTGCGCGGACGCCCATGAACTTTCATCCATTATTCCGTTAACCGTGATTCCGTGCGCGCATCCCGCTGTTGCAGTCAAAAGCGGCGGCGTTGCCGTCGGCATGGGGTTTATCTGCAGGGCGGATACCTGCGCGTTGTCAATTACGGCTGATCCGAACTCTATTGATATCCGGCCTGCAGCGGCAGAAATATTATCAAACACTTTGCTGACAGCCCTGAAAGAAACGGCTGCTTCATCATAAATGTCAAAATCATCAAGCACGCGCGTGCTGTTTATATATACGTCAAATATCCTGTCCCCGGCTTCTTCCCAGTACAATTCCGCGAATTTCAGCGTAACCTGATAATTTCCGGGAGGAACATTGAACGTGTAGGTAAAAGGATTGCCGAACCTTTCATCCTGATAAAGCGCGCTGTCATTTGTATTGGAAACCGTAACCGTAACGCCGTGCCCGTATCCTCCGCTGTAATTTGTATCAGCCATCCATGTATTCCCCCAGCTGTCAACAAATGCCGGGCCGCCGGTATTTACCCGCCATACTGATGATACCGCAATATTATATGTAGGGGTAATGGTACACGTGGGAGTAATAGTGGGTGTATTGGTTTCAGTGTCGGCAAAGCCCGAGCAGGCAATTGCCAGTATATACAGTAGTACATTCAGGCTCTTTACAATTAACGGAAAGATTGCCGTTTTTTTCATGAATAACCCCGCTGCAATAATCCATGTATTTATTTAAACGGGTTATTATACATCAACAGCGGAGCAAATGCCACAGGTTTGAAGGCGGAAGACTTTAAGCAATAAGCTGATAAGCAATAAACTGATAAGCAATTAAGCTGATAAGCAATTAAGCATAAGCGAAAAATTATAAAAACAGTCCGGCATTTCCTTCCGCTTATGCTTAACTGCCTAATGCTTATCTGCTTATTTTTTCCTTCCGCTTATGCTTAACCGCCTAATGCTTATCTGCTTATTTTTTTCCGCTTATGCTTAACCGCCTAATGCTTATCTGCTTATTTTTTTCCGCTTATGCTTAACCGCCTAATGCTTATCTGCTTATTCTTTCGCTTATGCTTAACTGCCTAATGCTTATCTGCTTATTCTTTCGCTTATGCTTAACTGCCTAATGCTTATCTGCTTATTTTTTTCGCTTATGCTTAACTGCTTAATGCTTACCTGCTTATTTTTACTTCCCTTCTACCGCTTCGGCGCCGGCGATGATGTCAAGTATTTCAGATGTGATGGCATCCTGCCTTTCCATATTGTATTCAAGGGTCAGTTCTTCTATGCGTTCAGCCGTATGTTTTTCCGCGGACTGCATGGAAATAAGCCTTGCCGTATTTTCACTTACAAGCGATTCCACAAGCGCCCTGTAAAGCGCCACGTATATGTAGTTTTTTACAAGCCCTGAAAAAAGTTTTTCCCTGTCATCTTTATATACCGGGATGCTTCTTGATTTCCATTCTGTCCTTTTTAATTTTTCAAGATATGCCGGGTCCATGGGAAGTATCATCCTCGCTTCAGGCGCGTACCCCATTGATTCAGCCGGCTTATTACGGCATATCACAATTGACTTCACATTAAGTTTTTCCATCCAGGTTTCAACTTTGTTTAATATCTCCCACAGCATAGGCACGATGCCCGCCGACAGCACAGCCGGATACATTATTACATCAGCCGGCGCCAGACCCGCGTCTTCCAGCTTGCCCGCCACTTTATCGCCCACAGCCATAACCAAAGCATTTTCCGGTTCCTCTATAACAGACAAAGCAAAATCAGCCGAAAGTTCATTGAATTTTCCGCACATTCCCATATCCGAACCTAAAATGATATAACCCTTTTTTCCCGACGGCGCCAAAGGCGCGTATTCTTTTGACGGATTTTGATTTAAAAATATGCTGAATCCCATTTCCACAGCCAGATTATAATCATCCGCCTCTGCCGCCATTTTTTCATACTGCCTTACGTTTACCGCGGCAAGTATTTTCATGGTCCTTACTATGGACCGCAAAGATTCAGCGCCTGTAAGTTTTCTTTTTATCTCTTCAGCCGGGCGCATCTTTTTCCTCCTGCGCGCCCGCTATAAGGCTTTTTGCTTCTTTAAGGACAGCGTCACGGCCTTCATCAGTAAACTGCGCGCCTGACTGAATTTTTTCCGCGATGCTGCCAAGCTTATTTTCCACTTTATACCTTATTTCATCGGCGCCCGCCGATACTTTGCTTTCATCAATACCGTCAAAAAGCCCGCTGTTAACCGCGGCTAAAAGCGCAATCTGCCCGGTTACCGGAACAGGTTTGCTCTGCTTCTGCTTTAAAACTTCGCGTATCCTGTGGCCTCGCGCAAGTGTCTTTTTTGTTTCAGCGTCAAGCTTGGTTGAAAAGCGTTCAAAAATTTCCAATTCTTCAAACTGCGAATACGCAAGTTTTAAATCCCCTGATTCTTTTCTGAAAGCCAGCAGCTGCGCCGCGCCGCCCACGCGCGACACGGATTTTCCCACATCAACCGCCGGAAGCACGGACTGCTGAAACAGTTTTGGAGAAAGGTAAATCTGGCCGTCTGTTATGGATACAAGGTTTGTGGGTATATAAGCCGCTATATTCTGCGCCTCTGTTTCAACCACAGGAAGCGCAGTAAGCGAGCCGCCGCCTTTGTTATCCGTTAAGTGCGCGGCCCTTTCAAGCAGCCTTGAATGAATGTAAAAAATATCGCCCGGAAACGCCTCCCTTGCGGGCGGCCTTCTTTGCAGCAGCGACAGCTCCCTGTAAGAGCGGGCGTGCTTGCTTAAATCGTCGTAAACTATTAATACATCTTTTCCCTGCTCCGTAAAAAATTCCGCCATTGAAGTGGCGGCATAAGGCGCTATAAAATTCATTCCCGGGCTGTCGTCCCCTCCGGCTGCCACCACAAAAGTATAGTCCATCGCGCCGTATTCCTTAAGCGCGGCTATCACTTTGGCGGCCGCGGAATTCTGCTGCCCTATGGAACAGTAAACGCATATCACATTTTTACCGCGCTGATTTATTATCGTGTCAACCGCGACCGCGGTCTTGCCTGTCTGCCTGTCGCCCAGAATCAGCTCCCTTTGCCCCCTGCCAATGGGTATTAACGCGTCAATGGCAAGTATCCCTGTCTGCAAAGGCACAGACACGGGCGCGCGGTCCATAATTACAGGCGATGGCCGCTCTATGGGATACCATTTTTCCGCGCTTATATCCGGCCCGTCATCAAGCGGTTTTCCAAGCGGGTCAATTATCCTTCCTATCAGCGAATTGCCTGCCGGCACGCTTACGGTTTTTCCCGTCCTTTTTACTTCCATTCCCGCGGATACGCTTTCGCTTTTTGAAAGCATAACCACAGATACATAATCCGGCTCCAGATTAAAAGCTATGCCGTATATTCCGCCGGGAAAACTTATCAGTTCATCGGACTTAACGCCAAAGAGCCCTTTAACGGAAGAAATGCCCCTTCCCACGGCAATAACCGTGCCTGTTTCACCGGCAGCAAGTGACGCGTTAATGCCCTGCGCCTTTTTTTCCGCCTCTGTAAAAGCCGAATCAAGCATATTATCCAGCTTTCTTTTTATATCGCCGCTCTCATTCGTCATAACCGCCCTGTCCTTTGTCATTTTTAAAAACACCAAGCACTTCGTCCTGCATCGCTTCGGTATAATCCTTTCCTCCCCACGATATCCTGTAACCTTCGGCCGATGCCTCTATTCCGAATTCCATATCCGCGTCCTGCCTGAATTCAACCCCGTTTTTGCACCCCACTTTTTCTTTCATAAGCAGCGCAATTCTGTTTTTTTGCCCGCTGTCAACGGGAAAAGAACTTAAAATTACAAGCGGCTTTTGGGACCTGTTTGCCGCGGCCGCGAAGCCGGATGCTTCTTTTTCGCCAAGTTCTTCAACTTTTCGCGCGAATATTTCCGCGGCTTTTTCGCCTATCTGCGCGCCGGAAAGCTCGCGCAGCATTTTTTCCGAAACCATCCATGCAAACCTTCCCGAATGCACTTTAAGCTTTCTGAAGTAATCGTCCTGTTCGGCGGCAAACGCAAGATGCCATTTCTTTTTCTGTTCCTCATCCTCTTTCCGCGACGCCTCTTTAATCCGCAAAGCTTCATCCCGCGCCTCTTTTTTTGCAGCGTCAAGCATTTCCTGCCTGCGGCTTTCAAGATTTGCCAGTTCTTCAGCGGCGCGCCGCGCGGATTCTTCAGCTTCCGCGCCGGCCTTTTGGGCCGCTTCAATGCCGGCGGCAATCTTTTTTTCACGTTCATCCATGGCTGCTTTTACCCTGCCGAATAAAAACTTATTCAGCAGAAAGACAAGTATGGCAAAATTTATAAGCTGCGCTATGAACGTAAACAGGTCAAATTCCATTTTTTATCCGCCTCCGGCTTTTGTCACAAAATTCCAGAACGGGTTTGTCAGAATAAGTATTATTGAAATTACCAGGCAGTATATTGCCAGAGATTCAATCATGGCAAGGCCCACAAAAAGGTTTCTGCTTAACACATTTGAAGCGTCAGGCTGCTGCGTAATTGATTCAAGCGCCTTAATAAGCGCCTTCATCTCGCCAAACGCGGGCAGCATTGTACCCAGTGTAATTACCGCGCCTGAAGTAATTATTGAAACCACGGCCACTATCGTCACATTATCCATTTGTTCCCCTCCTTTCTTTTTTATTCCCCGTGTACAGACACGGATGAACCTATATAAACCGAAGCAAGCGTAAAGAAAATATACGCCTGAACAATTCCGATTATCAGCCCAAAGCCCTGCATTACCAGCGGAATAAATAAAGGCACAACAGAAAGAAACACGGCAATCATAAGGCTTTCGCTCATCATGTTTCCAAAAAGCCTTACTGCAAGCGAAACTGTCCTTGATAGTTCGCTTATTACGTGAAAAGGCAGCATTATTGGCGAAGGCTGAAAATAAGACTTTAAA
This sequence comes from bacterium, assembly GCA_029565735.1. GTDB lineage: Bacteria > Oederibacteriota > PGYV01 > PGYV01 > PGYV01 > PGYV01. Next base: position 24,105 of record JAKQNO010000032.1, on the reverse strand, counting down.
TGGTTCCACAGCCCTTTCTGCGTGATTCCAAAAAACGGCACGGCAAAAAAAACGGCAACCGCAAGCGCCGCGGTTGTGGAAAACGAAGATGTCGGCGGATGATAAAGCGGCACAACTTCCATAACGTTGCAGGCAAGGATAAAGAGCGCCAGCGTCCCCAGAAAAGGGACAAAATCCCACGGGTTTCTTCCTGTCACTTCTTTTGTCTGCCCGCTAATAAAAGTCACAAACGTTTCAAGCACGCTCTGCCAGCGCGGCACTTTCTTGCCGGTTGACAGTTTTGATGTGATAACCGCGGATGCTGACACAAGCACGGCCATTACAATCCACGTATAGAATATTGTCGCGTTTATTTTCAGCGCCCCTATGGCAAACAGTTCCATATTATCAGGGTTAATTTCCATGTGTGCTGCCGCCTTTTATAAAGCCGGGCTGCTTTCCGGCTTTAATAATTGAAATCACCTGAATTAAAGTAAATCCCGCCAGGCAGGCAGCAATGCGGTCAATATGATTTCCCCACGCCACTGCCACAAAGCAGGCAACGCAGACCGCAAGCCTTAAAAAATACCCTGCTACAAGCACGGCAGGATTTGTTTTTGACGTCAGCTGGCGAACTGTTTTTTTCAGCAGCGCCATGTATACAGCCGCTGTTGCCATTCCCGCTGCCGCGGATGCCAAAAGAAGTATTGTATCCATATAACCCTCCTTATCCCTTCTTTTTTTCCCCCTCTGTTTCTTTTGCTTTTCTGTTCCGGCTTACCTTTTTTACCCAGTACCACGCGTTCCAGCACCCAAGAACCAGCCCTGAAAACATCAGCATTAATGTAAACGAATACCTGCCGGGAAAATTTTCATCAATCCACTTTCCCAGAAAAATCCCGCCCAGCAAAGGCAGCGTAACCGACCATCCCACTATACCCATAACGCCTATCCAATAGATTGTTTCACGGCCGGCTTTTTGGGCCTGCTCTTTTTTGTCTATCTCCCCGTCAATTTTCTCACTGAATTCTTTCCTGTAATCATTGTCCCTTTTTGGCATATTATTTCATCTCCAGAAAGCGCCTGACAAAATCGCTTTCCATCCGCGATATAAGTTCCCTTGTTTTTTTCTCTGTTTCGTCAAGCGTTTCAAACTTGTCGCGCACTGTCCCTTTTAACTCTTTTTCTTGGGCCCCCGGCTCCCCTATAATCAGGTTTCTGCACGACAAAAATACATCAAACCCTTTTTTAACAAACACGCCTTCATCAACAGCCAGATACATTTCTTCCCCGTTTTGCGCAATGTAAGCAAGCACGCCGGGAAAAACAAGCGCTGTATAATCAATATGATGAGGCAGTATCGTATAATGGCCTTTTTCTCCCGGAACTTTTAACTTTGAAACGCCGTCAGCTTCAAAAGAACCGGTTAAAGACGATATTTTCACCTTCATTTTATTACCTCCGAAACCGGACCTATCATATAAAAGGCCTTTTCATTCACGTTTTCAAATTCATCATTTAAAATCCTGCGGCAGCCGTCTATGGTATCCTTTACATCCACAAGTTTTCCCTGCGTACCCGTAAATTTACCGGATACAAAAAACGGCTGGGTTAAAAACCTTTCAAGCCGCCTTGCGCGCGTTACGGTTTTCTTGTCCGCCTTTGAAAGTTCTTCCATGCCAAGCATGGCAATTATGTCTTTAAGTTCTTCGTACTCGGCAAGCGTTTTTCTTACTTCCGCGGCGGTTATGTAATGTTCATTCCCCGCTATTTCCGGCGTTAACATTTTTGATTTTGACAGAAGCGGTTCAATGGCGGGATAAAGGCCCTGCGACGCCATTTTTCTTGAAAGCACGATGGTGGAACTTAAATGGCCGAAAGTATGCACGGCAGCCGGGTCGGTAAAATCATCGGCGGGAACATACACCGCCTGTATTGAAGTGATTGCGCCCTTTTGCGTGCTGCAGATGCGTTCTTCAAGCTGCGCCAGTTCCGTTGCCAAAGTGGGCTGATAACCCACGCGCGACGGAATTTTCCCCATAAGGCCGGACACTTCGGCGCCCGCCTGCACAAACCTGAAAATATTGTCAATAAGCATAAGCACATCCGTGCGCGTGTCATCCCTGAAATATTCCGCCATAGTAAGCGCGCTGTGGCCCGCGCGGAACCTTGCGCCGGGCTGTTCATTCATCTGCCCAAAAACTAAAAGCGCCTTATCAAGCACGCCCGCGCCTTTTATCTGCCTGTATAATTCCTCGCCCTCCCTGCTTCTTTCGCCTATGCCGCAGAACACGCTTATGCCGCCGTGCTTTACGGCGGTATTGTTTATCATTTCCATTATCAGGACTGTTTTCCCCACGCCCGCGCCGCCAAACAGCCCGGCCTTACCCCCTTTTTCAATAGGGACAAGAAGGTCAATAGCTTTTATCCCTGTTGTAAAAATTTCATTGGATGTTTTTCTTTCGCTTAACGCTGGCGGCTCCCTGTGAATTGAACGCTTTTCGGAATATTTTGCCGCGCCCAGGTTATCGGTTTCATTGCCAAACATGTCAAACATCCGCCCCAGAACATTTTTGCCCACCGGCACCATAACAGGCCCGCCGGAATCATAAGCCGCATCGCCCCTGCCAATACCGGACGCGGAAGTAAGGGCAATGCACCTGATAATTTGTTCATCAATATGCTCCGCGGCTTCAAGCAGAACGGAATTATTCTCGCCGGTGTAAATAAGATTATTTATTAAAGGCAGGGGTTTTTCAAAAAGGACATCAACAACACTGCCCCTTACAGCGCGAATAATCCCCTTTTTTAACCCTTCAGTTTCCATAATACCCCCAAAAATAAACAGTCAGAGTATTGTTTGATGTATTCGCCCCATAAACTCCCTTGTAAATAAAGTATATCTTATGAAGACGGGTAAAACAAGAGGGCCAGAAGGTCGGAAGGTCAGATGGTCGGTTTAAACTTTAAGCAATAAGCTGATAAGCAATTAAGCATAAGCGAAAGATTATAAAAAACAGTCCGGCATTCCCGTCCGCTTATGCTTAACTGCCTAATGCTTACCTGCTTATTTTTATTTCCCTTTCGCTTATGCTTAACTGCCTAATGCTTACCTGCTTATTTTTATTTCCCTTTCGCTTATGCTTAACTGCCTAATGCTTATAGCTTAAGATTTATTATGCGCTTTCCCTTACTATCAGTTCCGGCTGTAAAACAATATCCGCCTGTTTTTTAACCCCGTTTTCCAGCGCCGCCATCACAATATCAAACGCGGCGCTTCCCATCTGTTCCATTGGCTGCCTTACGGTTGTCAAAGGCGGGGTCATTATTGCCGCGGTTGAAATGTCGTCGTAGCCTGCCAGTGCTATATCCTGCGGAATTTTTATCCCGTACTTCCTGCACTGATAAATTATGCCAAGCGCTGCAGTGTCGCCTGCCGCACAGAAAATTCCGTTTACCTTAGCGCCGGAATTATTAATACGCTGCATGGCTTTTTCGCCCTCTTCCCTGTTGTAGAAAGCCACATGATAAGACATCCTGTCTTCATATTTTAAATTATATTCTTCCAGCGCGTCTTTAAAACCTTTTAAGCGCTCGGAGACCACGGGATTTTCCTCTTCATCATAAACACTGGAACCCACCGGCCCGTTTACAAGCACAAGTTTTTTTCTTCCGGATTTTATAAGCTGTTCGGTTGCCAGAAAAGCGCCCTTATAATTATCCAGGGTTACCGAACTTGCACCCGGTGCTTTATTTTCTATGATTACAAGCGGTATGCCCCTTTTTGAAAATTCTTTTACAAGTTCAGCGCTTGGCTTTATGGTAACGGTAATAACCGCGGCCGCTTTCTTCCCGTAAAGGATGCTTTTTAAAAGGTCTTCTTTTACCGACAGCGCCCCCCTTGTGCTGTGATGTTCCAGCCGGTAGGCAAACTTATTTAATTCAGCCTGCCTGCGTTCCACCCCTGCCAGTATGTTAATTACAAAAGGAGATGACAGATAAGAACTTATAAGGGCGATTGTATTGGACTTTCCTCCGGCAAGCGTCCTTGCCATGACATCAGGATAGAATTTAAGCTTTTTAACGGCTTTTAAAACCTTTTCTTTTGTCTCCGCGGACATCCTGCCGCGGCCGTTTATTACATTGGAAACTGTAACGTGCGAAACTCCCGCAAGTTTTGCCACATCCCTTATGGTTATGTTTTTCACGCCGACTCCCTTATTATTAATTCAGGCTGTATTATGACATTCATATCCTTTTCCGGTTTATCCTTTATTGCCTTCATTACCATATCAAACGCTTCGCCGCCTATTTTTGAAAAATCCTGCCTTATCGTGGTAATCTTCGGGGAAGATGTCATCGTAAGGGGTAAAAAATCGTCAAAGCCGATAACCGCGATATCATCGGGAACGTTAAGCCCGTCTTTCTTTATCTCTTCTATTATTCCAAACGCGACTTTATCCCCCGTTGAGCACAGTATTGAATCTATTCCGTCATTATTTCTTTTAAGTTCTTTATAGGCCGCCGGCGCTTCACGATAATCAAAATCAGGGGTGTATGCCACCATGGAACCGCGGAATTCTATCTTGTTGTCGCTTAACGCCCTTTTAAAACCGCTCAAACGCGCGTCAAATATAGGATTACTTTCCGCGTTTTTTGACCTTGCCGGCATGGATGATATGAATGTGATTTTTTTGCCGTATTTTTTTATAAGATAATCCGCGGCTTTATATACTCCCGCTTCGTTATCAATACTTATTGAATGCGTGCCTTTAACTTTGTTTTCCAGAAGTATTAAAGGTATGCCTTCGCTTCTGAAAAGCTCCACAGTTTCATCATCGGGCCTAAGGGAAATAAGAACCACCGCGTCCGCCTTTCTTCCGTAAAAAATCTGCTTAAGCAGTTTTTCCCTTATATCATTTTTATGCATCGTTGAATACGCCTGTATGCTGTGAAGGTAGCTGCCCGTGGCGAATGATTTTTCTTCAAACTCGTTCAGGACGCTCATCATATAGGGGCCGTTATACCTTGGCGCTATTACGGCAATAACCCCGCTTCTGCCCAGCGCAAGTTTTCTTGCGGATTCATTTGGAATGTAATTAAGCTCGCGTACAATGTCCATTATCTTTGCCCTTGTTTCTTTCCCGATGCGTTTGGAACCATTAACCACCATGGAAACAGTGGCTTTTGTAACGCCGGCTCTCTGCGCAATATCCTGTACCGTTACGCGTTTCATCTTATACCCCAATATCGCATTTTCACCCGTAAACTTAAGTCAAACGATATTGTATTATATATACCGCCGGATTTCAATTAATTAACTGTTTATTCCATCACCACGTTATTTGATATAAATTCCGCCAGGACAAACGCAAGCGGCGCGTTCCAGTTTATCGCTATTTCATTGCTTGCGTATGAATCAACATGGTCGGCGTAGCTTCTTGCCGGAGGAGTCCCAAAAGGCAATGACCTAAGCGGGTTATCCTGCGGCCTTTTATTGGGCCCGCCAGCCAGAAGGCCGGGCCACGGCTCTGAATTCTTATCTCCCGCCGAAGGCCTGTGATGTATGTTTAACGGATAATTACCGCCTATTCCCGTCACATAACTTCTTGCAAACGGGTTTATTCCGAATATGTATCCAAGAATTTCAAGCGCGCCTTTTTTGTATTTGGGCTCCGCAAGTATTTCCGCGCCGCTTATAAGGTTAATGGCGTAATTCAAGGCGACGGAATTTGAACCCCACACATAATCATCCTCGCTCATCACATTTCTGTAGCCGTTTTCATTTATCCTTGCCATAAGCGTGTCGCAGTGGACGCGTATGGAATCCTTTATTGAAGCGCACGCCTCTTCGGATTTACCCGCCTGTTCCGACATACAGTAGGAAACCATTGCCATTTCCTTTACTTCCCTCCACGACGGCGCTTTATCAACGGCTTTTTCCCAGTTTTTATAATTGGCGGTGAAATAAGTGTTATATGTGTCTTTCCCTGTTGTTGAAAACAGCTCGGCAGCGGCCCAAAGCCTTTCATCTTTGTCGTCATTATCGCCGTACTGCCCTGTCTTTGTGTCATCAGGATTCTTATAACCTTCTTTTGGAACCATGCCCAAGTTTGCCTCAAGATAACCCCACGCCTTTTCCGCGGCTTTAAGGCATTTATCCGCGTAAGCAGAGTCATAACTTTTAAACACCCTTGCCGCGGCAGCCATTACAGCGGCAAAATCCGCGGTGGCAGTGGAAGTTATTTCATAGACAAAATAAGTGTTTTTATCATCTTCGGGCATAATATTAAGCGGCGGAAACTGCAGCGGCGTTGCCTTATGATAAACGCCGCCGTTTTTCGCCTGCATCTTTAACATCCAGTCAAGGTTCCATTTAATTTCATTTAAAACATCAGGAAGCTTTTTTATTTTCTGCTCTGCCGGAATGCCTGTATTTATATTTTCCAGCCTGTTTTTATACCTTTCAAACATTAAAATAAGCGTGCCGGTGGAAATTCCGCTGTTGACCGCGTATTTGCCGTAATCGCCCGCGTCGTGCCATCCGCCGTTTACATCAATTTCCCCTTCTTCGCCGGTTGTTTCGTGATACTCCGCCGGATTTAAGTGGCACGCCTTGTGTTCAAAACCTGTTTTGCTTTTTATGTCAATACCGCAGCGCAGCTGGTAAAAAGCGTGCATGACTTTTTCAAAGGGCTTATCGTAAATACTGTCGCTGATTTCAAATTCCGCGGACCTTCCCGCCTTTTCTATTTCTATATAATATACCCCCGGGGTTTTAAACTGCGTAAAATTCCCTGTAAAGCATTCATCGCCGGATACCGCGTCCTTAACCGGCCCTTTCATGTCATTGGAAAACACTTTCTTTCCTTTATTATCATAAACCGCGAAATATGAACACGCCTTGTCGCAGACCACAAACTTTTCTTCCAAAGGTTTATACCCTATTGTGTTAACCTTGATACTTTCCGAATAAGCCGCCGCATTAATCGCCATAAACACCCCTGCAAATATTAGGATCAGTTTTCTTGCCATTTTGCACCTCTTTTGTTTTAACGTTAAAATAGATTATAGTATTTTGACCGTTTTATTGCAATATATTATTTAAAAAATATGCATTTTTGTCTATGTTAATAATGCTATTAATTTATTGACTAAAAAATCAATAATATGATAAAATCAGTTATTCATTAAATATTATGCGGAGGTAAATATTCATGTTCAAGAGGATTGTTGCGGTACTTGTATTTGCAATGCTGTCATCTGCCCTTCTGGCCGAAGGCGGAATGAACGGCAAATTTGGAATTGAACTTCGCGGCGGAGCCACACTGTTGAATCCGTCAGCCTTTGATGAAGACTATAAATATATTGCAACAAACAATTTCCCAAACACAGACCCCGGTGCATCCACTTTTATCGGTATTGCCCCGACAGGCAGCCTGCTGCTTGAATACCTTGCCACACCTAACGTAGGAATCTTTTTTAAGACAGACTTTATGTTCACCCAGGACGAAGTGGCCTACACGGATTTAAACGACGAAGAGGTCTTTTATAACCACGCGGCATTTTCAATCGGTTATTTCGGCCTTGGCGGAAAGTATTACATACCAGCTTCCGAAAAGTTCTTTATATCCCTTGGAGCGGACGCAGGTATGTTTATGAATTATCAGAGTTTCTGGGAAATTAATTTTTTCCACGACACACCTATGGAACAGTATTACTCTGTTGACTTTGACAATATGTTCTTTGGCGCCAACATTGAAGCAGGCGCAAAGTTTATGGTAAGCGATACGGTTGGCCTTGGCGCAAACGTGGGTTACAGGATAGCAAGCATGCCCATAACCTACCCCGATGAACTTCCTTTTAACGCAGAAATTGGCGGAGAAAAGATTTTCAAGGCAACAGCCATTGACCTTTCAGGCATTTATTTCGGCGCAGGCTTAAGTTTCTACTTTGGCGGAACAGAAGGCGCTGCCTCCACAACAGCAGCCACAGGCACAAAATCAAAAGCGGTTACAGGCGCTTCATCCAAGTATGAAAAGTGGGGCGATTATTACTACAAACAGAAAAATTACAAAGGCGCGCTTAAGTATTACGGCGGCGCAGTTAAACAGGCACCTAACGCGGGGCTTTATAAGAAGATTGGTATGTGCTATTACTATATGGGCGATAAGGCAAGGGCTGCCCAGTACCTTAAATACTATATCCGTCAGAATCCTTCTGACACACAGATACAGAACTGGCTTAAAAAGAACGCCCAGTAACAATAATTAAAACCAAAAGCCCGGCACAAATCGTGCCGGGCTTTTTTTATGACCGGAATTATTGTAAAAATGAGGGACAGAGGGACGGATGCACGGAGGGACAGAAGTAAAGCGGTAAAACAGCTCGAAATATGGGTCTGGATTTGGTAGACGCGGGTCTTTAGCCCGCGGCAGTGAGTTATTAAAAAATCATTTTAAGCTGTAGGCATTTAAACATACGCAACTAAAAATAATAAACATATCGCTTTAAATTACTTTATTTTTTAAAAGAATCAGATACAAACCAACAACGCGCGGGCTAAAGACCCGCGTCTACCAAGGCAAAACAAATATAAACCAGTTGCTTGTTGTGTTTTATTTATGGGCTATGGCTTATGCGCTGACTTTTATTTTATTCTCTTCAAAATCTCCTGCCATTTCATCATGGCGTCGGCTATAAGGCGCTGGCGTTCTTCTTCTTTTAACCCGTTCCACCAGTACTTGGCTTTTTCTTTTAATACCGCCTTATCTTCTTCCGGCAGCACAGACCACTTATTCTGGGCCATTAAAACCACTTCTTCCTTGGCTTCGTACGGCAGAAGCATCCACCAGTTTTTCGCGGTTAAAACAGCTGTCTGTTTTTCCGCTTCAGACATGGAATTCCACAGCGTTTCAACGTATCCCACGGTCTTTTTTTTGGCAGTTGCCGTCATTTTCGCCCATTTATCCTGAACTTTTGCCAGTATGCTTTTCTGCTCTTCCCCGCTTATTCCCGTCCACCACTGCTGTACGTTGTCTATAATTTCCCTCTTCTCATCATCAGACAGCTTATTCCACCGGATTTTTGTCTTTGTAATAACCTTTGACTGTTCTTTATCCGAAAGCCCGTTCCACCACTTTGTTATTTCCCCGATAAAACCGGATTTTTCATCATTGCTCATTGTGGTCCATTTTTCTTTAAGCATTTTTACGGTTTTTTTCTTCTGCCCGTTGTCCATACTTTCCCAGATAATGGCAAGGCTTTCATAAGTCATCATGGAAGGGCTGACTGTTGAAATATCAAACATCGCGGAATAATCTTCTTCCTGCGCTTCTTCGGCCGCAAATATGGCGGGTAATAAAATTGCCAGCATAAGAAAGATATACAGCGGGTGTTTTTTCATTTATCTTCCGGTTTCTTTGCTTCTGTTATTTCGCCTGCAATCTCTTTTTTTTGCTTATTATCCTCCAGTACTTCTTTGGGAATAAGCGCAAGTATAAACCAGATTATAAGGCCAGCGGCTGTTACGTCGTCTGTCCAGCCCAAAACCGGAATGTAATCATGTAAAAAGTCAAAAGGAAGGACAATATACGCCAGCCCTATTATCCCGGCAGCCTTAACATACCACGGCGTGCGTTTGTCTATAATGGACTTAAATACAGTCTTAATGTCATTTCCGAATTTGAATAATCCCGTGTTTTTCATATCTCTCCTTTTATCATATAAAAAAAGCCCCGGCTTTGCGGCGCGGGGCTTTTGTTTTATGATTAAACTTAAATTTAATCCTTATGAGCCCCAAGAAGCATAAATTCCGAAACAGCGGTATCTTTAAACTTAGCTCCGGGATAGACATCAACAATTTCCGCTTCTATGACATCATCCGGATTAAGCATAACTGACTGCGCGAAAGAAAATGTCTGTATAGCCATTTCGTCTTCCAGATACGCTTCAAACAGCGGCTGCCCGTTAAGGTAAACCCTGAAAGTCTTTACCCTGCCGTTATTATTCCACGCGTTTTTATCGCGCATATCGCCGTTTACCACGGAAAAACCGTCCCAGTTTAACGGTTTTAAATCACGCGCGAAAAAAGTTGTACGCGGAAAAATAAATGTAAGGTATTCTCCTTTTCCGCTGTTCTTATTACCTTCAACCCAGGCCGTTTTAAACGACCAGTCATCAACATTTTTAGGGCCATAATTTTTCCCGCTGGAGGATTTAAGTTCCGAAGAAGCCCTCATCAGCCAATGCACGTGGCCGCAGTGAAGCGAACACGCTTTATTGCCGTTAAGGTTATCATAATTAGCACCGGTTATAAGATAAACATCCGGCAGAAGCGTTTCAAGCTGAACTTTGTCAGCCGCGTATAAGAACGAACCAAAAATTAACACTGACAGTAAAAGCATTAATCTTTTCATTGAATCCTCCGGTTAATTATTTGACAGTTATTATAACATTATTTTAAAATACGTCAATAATACATAGAAAATGATATGTATATGATTTTTTTGCAGTGTATGAAGATTCGTTGAATTTTTGCAGGGACAGCGCTCCCGCGCTGTCCGTTTTTTCTTTTGTATTATAATGACTCATTTTTCTATTTAGAACATCTTTTTACATGCGCGGACAGCGCGGGAGCGCTGGTACATTGTAAAAAATTACTCCCCTTTTGTTAGAAACACGGTAAAGTGTTTTTAAATCAAAAGAGGAGGTACACGCCAATGTACGAGGTAATTTTAGCACTAGACTGGTCTAAAAGCAATATGGCTATCGCAAGGCTTGACAAGGATAGAGATACTCCGAGAGTTTTTGAAAGGCCGACAGATATTGCATATTTAAAGAAGTATATAAGCAATATCAAAGAAAGCAAATCTGTAACAATTGAAGAAACATCTTCGGCGCATTACCTGTATTCGGAGTTAATAGAACTGGTTGACGAGGTAATAGTTGTTGATCCATACAGAAACAGGCTTCTTTTAGACGGCCCAAAAAATGACAAACGAGATGCAGCAAATCTCGCGATGCTTACAAGAAGTAAGAATCTCATGAAACTTGTACATCATGAAATTAGTGAAAATTACGAAATAAGAAAGCTAATAAGCGCTTATGAAGATTTAATAAAAGCATCTGTGCGCGCTAAAAACCAGCTTGCGGCTTATGAATTAAACAACACGAAAAGAATGCCTACGGATTCTTTCGTAATCAGCCAGATAAAACAAACGATAATTTGTATAGAAAACTCAAGAAAAGAATATGAAAAAAAATTTGCCGAACTTGCCAAAAATCATAAAGACATTAAAAGAATTGCAAAAATAGATGGTATAGGAATTAAATCAGCTGTTAAAATAGTCGGCGTTATCCTTGACGCAAAAAGGTTTTCAAATTACAGAAAATTTCTGGCTTATTGCGGACTTGTCAAATACAGAAAAGTCAGCGGCGACCGTGATTACGGAGCCAGAATTACAAGATACAGCAGAACTTTAAAAACTGTATTTAAGATGGCCGCATTAACAGCGATTACCAACGACACTCCGTTTAAAGAGTATTATGAAAATCTTATCAGCAAAGGTGTTTTCTCACATAATGCCAGAAACTGCGTGGCCAGACTTATAGCTAAAACTGTTCTGGCTGTAATAAAAAACGGTGTAAAATACGATGGAAAAATAATAAAGCAAAAAATCGGTAACTAAGATAAACAGTTCTTTGGCAAATAAATTTTATCGCATAGGCCAAGAGGCTCAATAGGGACAGTTTAAGCGGCATATAATTGCCGACCTTACATAGCGCTGGTTAGCCCTTGCCATTTATATTGATGCTTAAATTTACCATAGACCCGGGGTTTAACCCGAGGCTCACATAGATGCATAGCATAATGAATGCGTTACTACTGCATGGTAGAGAAAGAACCCAATTTGCCAGAGAACGATATCTTCCCGGTTTCCACAGGGGGAGTACAGTCAATGAAAATTTACGCTTAATTTTCATATAGGGATACTTTTTTTTATTGACTGTTTTTTACATAGATGTCCCTACAGATACATATTCCCTAAAATTGATAACCCTTAATTAACAGCCATTTTTATCTTTTTCCTGTTAATCTGTCCGTCTTCGCGGACAGCTTCAAGCAGGACTATATATACGCCGTTTGCCACAAGCGCGCCTGATTCGGATTTTAAATCCCATACAGTCATTCCGTCCTGCAGGCCGCACCTTATTTCCTTCACCATTTCGCCTGTGACAGCGTAAATTCTTAATTCCATAACCCCTTTGGCGGCTGCCATTCCGAATATTGCCGCAGGATCCCACATTATAACTGTCTTTCCATACTTATGATTCGCCGGATTAGGCGCGATAATCGGGTCCGCAAGATAGGATGCCTTTTCTATCAATATTATCACGCTCTTGGACGCTTCAATAACTTTGCCTTCCGCTGTCTTCATTATGACCTGAATTTCATACGTCCCCGAACTTACGGCAAGGCCGGCTTCATTCGTACCGTCCCATTCAAGATGCTGATCCTCATTATAATACAGTTTTATCTTTGAATTCCCCGGCTCTAAAACTATCATATCCTGAATTTTAAGCGCCACTTTATCCGCTTTAACCCCTGTTGTATCGCGTATAACCTTTACAAGCTCTCCGGCCGCGTTATATATTCTTCCTTCCACGCCTTCTTCATAGCGGATGGACTGTATGTCTTTTATTAATGATGTCGTATGCCCGTATTCATCAAGCTGTTCCAATTTAATGTAGTACGGCCCGTTTGAAACAAACTGGGCCTGGTCATTTTTTCCGTCCCAGATGAATGATGAATGACCTTCGCCAATATTAAACGGAGTTTCAACGCCGTTTAAGGTTATGGTAATATCCACCCCATTGCTTATGACATCCGTATCCCTGCCGTCTGACAAAAACATTACATCTTCCATCAGTTTATTCGTGGGGACAGAACATATAAGCCGCACCCTTTCCCCTGCTTCATTGAATACTCCTATCCTCAAAATGTAAGGAAAAGGCGGAAGCGTGGCGGTAATAGTGGGGCTTGGGGTAATTGTGGGTGTCGCGGTCATTGTAAAGGTATCCGTGACAGTAATTGTAATGGTAGGCGTGTCCGTCTCTGTGGATGTTGGCGTTACTGTTAATGTATTTGTCCTTGTAGCTGTCATTGTAAAAGTTGGGGTTGCCGTTAAAGTCTGCGTGTGCGTCGGCGTCGCGGTCCTTGTCATTGTAACCGTCGGAGTGTCTGTTGCCGTGTCCATATGCGTTACCGTGACAGTGGGAGTCGCGGTCCTTGTCGCTGTTACAGTTTTTGTGTCTGTCATTGTGGACGTAAACGTCACTGTTTTTGTCTCTGTGGCAGTGGGCGTTGCCGTCCTTGTTATTGTAATAGTGGGCGTGTTTGTCATTGATTCCCAATATGTCTGCGTTATTGTCGGCGTGGGCGTATTGGAAGGCGTATTGGTCCTGGTTACAGTGATGGTTGATGTGGGCGTTGCAGTAGGCGTGTGTGTAAAAGATACAGTAGGCGTTGCTGTGTCAGTTATCGTCCTTGTCGCTGTCCTTGTCGCAGATACGGTAAACGTGACCGTCGGCGTCGCGGTGTCTGTTATTGTCCTTGTTGCCGTTGAAGTGGGCGTGGCTGTGCGCGTTACCGTAACCGTGCTTGTTTCGGTTACCGTCCTTGTCGGCGTTGCTGTATTTGTAACCGTCCTGGTGGCAGTCATTGTGGCCGTCGGAGTGCTGGTTCTTGTGGGCGTTGAAGTCATTGTGACGGTTACAGTCGGCGTTACCGTGGGCGAACCGCAGTAAACGCTCATTACCACCCTGTTGGAAAGCACGGGCAGTACCGGGTCATTGGCGTCAATGGCGCCCACGTTTGTAATAGGGCCGCAGCCGATTACTTCGCCCCACCAGGTAAAAGAACCGCCTTCATTCATAATGTCGTTTAAGTTCCATCTGACCATGGGAGGACTTAACGAGTTGGGATTAACGGCAGGAGCAGAGCTTGCACCCACATAATCAATATCCGCGGGAACCGTATCATATAAAACTGCGTCTTCGGCTATCCTTGGTTCATATAACATAAAATTATTATAACTGTCCTGCGTGGAACCCATTGCCCCGCCCTGTTCGCCTATTCCGGCATACCAGCCCGCGGGATTAGCCGGATCACATGTCATGCCCGCAGGTGCAGGGTCTGTCCATGTTATTGTATATCCTGTGGGCTCTAAATCACCTTTTGGCCATACCTTTGCCCTGAATGTAACACCTTCCACATCTATTTTTACCCTGTACCATTTATTTCCAACTATCTGAATATTATTAACGGACAAAGGCCACGTGCAGGTACCTCCATTTACGCATTTCTGGAAACCTACATTCCCGTTTGGATTATTTCCAAAGTTATCATCAATTGAAATACCCAGAGCATAAGCCATATTAAGATTTCCCGGCTGCCCGTTGTTTCTTATTATAATAAGCGCGTCAGAACCTTCGTACTGGGCTGTCCCTGTATTACCGGGATTAATTAAGGCATCCGCCACAATTGTCCCTTCGCAGAACGGCTGCGCGGTATAAATCATTGCCGGATATGCTTCACTTGAAACTTTTCCGGTTATTACCCTGTCTCCCGTATTACATACATCGCTTACCGTCCAGGTTCCGTTTGTACTGTTCTGCGGTAAAAAACCCCAGCCCGCAGGCGGAGTTGAAGTATAAACGCCGCTTATATCATCAAACGGCTGGTATGCAATTAACTTTGAACCGTTAATATTATATTCAAGCGTATATGTGACTATATCACCGGGATACGCAAGCGTCTGACTTTGCCTTTTTTCAAGGTCAATGGCGGCCTGCCCGGTTATAATTGAAGCATCATCCGATTTTGATATTCCGCCCATAGTTCCGTTTACGGTATTTGTGTATGTCCTTGGCGCGCCCACAGGCACCGTGGTTGTAAGCCGGTAAAGCATCCACACCGTTCCTTCAGCAACTCCTTTAACGCCTGTCCTGTCGGGAAGCGTCCAGGAAAAAGTTCCACTTTTATCACCGGGATTAGGGCCGCTTACTATTCCACCGGTTACCGAAGTCGGGCCAAAAGATACAAGTTCAAGATCGCCTCCCCACGCGGATGGAATTGTATCTGTTATAGTAAGCCTTCCGTTGGAATAAGAGTAATCCACAGAAAATAAAACAAGGTCGTTTTGTTCCTGAATTACGCCTTCAACCCTTTTTCTTATATTGAACTCCGAAGGCAAAAGAGGCATTGACCACGTAAGCGACGCGCCCGCGCATGCAGGCTGCTGCAGGTTATGCCAGTCGCTTTCGTTCATATTATTATCTTTGAATCCAATGTGCATATAAAGGTTGTCAACAACGCATCCCGGAAAATTATCAGCCGTAGGAACATGAACAACCCAGTCTTCAACATAAAGCTGGCCGTTTGGATTTGTGCTGTTGCAGTCATTGCAGACAGGTGCGGCTGTTGTAGTTGTGCTTACCTGATACCCTATAACACCGCCCTGTGTCGTGGCAGGCCTTGATGTCGGCACATCAAATCCGGCGCGTGAAATTACAAAAACCTGGCCCACGCCTGACAGCGCCGCGTTTACCCTTACCGGCTGAGTGCTTATCGCAAGCGCCATCCATCCTGAATTATAATTCTGCGCGCAGTATTCAACGTGAACAGTAACCGTATCGCCAAAAGAAGGATTAGGAGGGTTCATCGAAAAACTGTTTATTCTTGGTTCTGCAAAAAGTAATGAAGGTATTAAAAAGGCCATTAATAAAAATACTGGCATTTTTTTAATCATACAATTACCTCCTTTTTGCCGAATATATCAGTCATAAATTCCCCTAAATTCAATT
This sequence comes from bacterium, assembly GCA_029565735.1. GTDB lineage: Bacteria > Oederibacteriota > PGYV01 > PGYV01 > PGYV01 > PGYV01. The sequence continues at coordinate 8,259 of JAKQNO010000032.1, read as the reverse complement.
TAACGTTAAAATCTTTTATACTCCGGAACGGTGTTTCACTTTCAATATAAGTTTAACCGTTTAAATGGTATAATGTCAAATTTTTTTATGTTGTTTTTAAGCATGTAGGTTAACCGTTTAACCTATTTCAGAATATGGAATAGTGTTTATGCGGTTTTTTGAAGGGTTCTTATCAGTAAAACCATATCCGAAGGCAGCGGCGCGCCGAATTTAAAACTGTTGCCTTGTATTCCCTTAAACTCCAGTTGTGCCGCGTGAAGCGTAAGCCTGGCGATTACTTCCCTGTTATCATCAGTTCCCAGAATCTCTCCGGCTGTTATTTTTGTTTTATGTTTGTCATTATATAAAACATCCAGCGCAAGAGGATTGCCTATAGCCCGAAAATGCGCCCTTATCTGGTGCATCCTGCCTGTCAACAGTTTTACCTCTGCTAAAGAGTAGCCGTTATACTTTTGCAGTATCCTGTATGTTGTCAAAGCTTTCTTGCCGACTTTATAATTCACGGCCATTATGTTTTTATAATTTTTTAACGGCGCAAGGGGCAGGTCAATAATCCCTTTTTCTTTTTCCGGAACCCCCTTTAATACGGCAAGGTAAGTTTTGTGCGCCTCCCCTTTTTCAAACTTAATGCTTAAATCCCTGTGCGCTTCTGCGTTTTTCGCGAAAACAATTACTCCGCTTGTATCCTTATCCAGCCTGTGGACAATGAATATTTTTTGGTATTTTTCATTAAGCGCGGCGTAAAGGTTAAAAAGTTCCGGCTTATACCTGTCCGGAATGGTTAAAACACCCGCCTGTTTTTCAACCACCGCGTAATCTTCATCTTCATAAATCACTCGAATTTCACTATTCATTATAAACTCCTGAATAAAAAAAGCGCGGACACAAAGTCCGCGCTTTTTATGTTAATTCAATTTAGTTTTCAATTTACTTTTACGGCAACCTTCTTGCCCTGCTTTTCCGCCACCCTTGCCGCCTGAAGGCTGAAGCTGTCAAAACGCGCTTCTAAAAGCTGCGGATACGGATTGCCGTCGGCTTCAATGGTTAAAAACGGCATTCTGTCTTCATCGCCGAACGCGCCCTGATCAAATTTTTCGCCCGCGGATTTGTACGCTTCCTTTTTGCCTTTCATATCAAGGCTGTTGGAAATGACGGCTTCCGTAAACCTGACAGGCATGCACGAAAAAGGCCCTATATTAACCACGCCCGCGTATTTGTTAAATACATCGCGCATGGTCACGCCCATAATCATTCCCGGTTCGCCTTTTAAGGTTTTGGGAAGGATATGCTCCGAATACCTTACAATGTCGTCAATATCAACGGGTTCCGCTTCATACAGGCCGGATTTTTCAAAAATCTTTTTAACTTTCATTTCCATATAACGCTGCGTGGCATCGGTGATTTTGTATTCAAGCCAGCCAAGCATTGTGTATTCCGGTATGTGAAGTTTGTTTTCTATCATGTACGTCAGGTAATACAGCCATTCGGAAATGTGCGCGGTTCTGGCAATGAAACCCTTTTCTGCCAGGCGTTTGGCAATTCCCTTGTTAGAGAATGTATCCCTTCTGACAAATATTTCTCCCATGATTGAAACTTCAGGAGCTTCGTGCAGCTTCATCTTAAGCGGTATCTGCGACAGCACTTTGGAAGACATTTTTATCTGCTTATAAAAATCTATTCCTGATGACCCGTCAAGGGCTGCTTCTATTTTTTTATGTTCCTGATTCAGTATTTCCTCGCCTGAAATTGGGTCTTTGGCTATTGTCCAGATTGTGTTTCTTATATCATCAAGCACATCGCCGGCTAAAAGCGCATACCATGCGTTTATCATAAGCTTGGGGCCAAAACCTGTGTAGCGTTCTTCATTGGCAAGCGATAACAGCGCCACATCCTTAATCTTTCTTTCTTTAATCAGCATGTTCATGAAAACGTGGTACTGTCCAAGCCTGCAATAGCCCGCGGCCCTTGGCTGAAACACCACAAGTTTTTCATCTTTGTTTGTCCTTGTTTCAAGGTATTTAAGCATGGAACCAATGCACAACACCATTGGAAGGCATTCTTTTCCTGTGGTGACGCTTCTTCCAAGCCTTAAAGTTTCCTTGTCAGCAACGCCCATGGCTTCGGTGTTGATTCCCACTTTTCTGAATACAGCCGCCACAAGCGGAGTCGGCAGGTCACCCATGTTGGGAAGAATCATCTTTACGCGGCTGTCGGTAAGTTTAAATTTTTCCCCTTCGGAATCAATAAAGGACATCCCTGTATTTTCAACAAGTATGCGCGCCGGAACATAGGATGAATGTGCAGGTTTCTGTTCTTTTTTTGTTATTTCAAGGTAATTTTTAACAACATCAATAAAAGCTTCCACCCTTGTGTCAATTCCCGCGTCAGCGGTATGGCCGTCTATTTCAAGGGTCAGTGACGGCTTCTGGTTCATTATGCGCCTGAAATATGTCACAAGCAGCGAATCAATGGCGCAGAGGAAATTGGTTATGTACATTCCAAAAAGCTGGTTGTCCCTTTTTACTATCTGGGAACCTTTGATTATTTTCTGCCCTATTTCCCAGTGCATATAGCCGTCATGCGGGTCCACAATTATTTCATGTTCTGTCGGCAGAATGTCAAACGGTATTACCATGTAACCGCGCGTGGTAAGCTTTTTAGGTATGCCTTTGTTTGTATCGTCGTTAAAGGCGTTATGAGGTGCGCCAAAAAGCACAACCGCTGTCTGTTCCGGGTGCTTGTGCAGTTCTTCAATGACTTCGCGGCCAAGTTTTTTCTTTTCTTCCCTGTACGCCGCCTGTACTGACAGCGCTTTTTCAAAAGCTTCGGCGGATTTTGCGGCTGTAAACCCTAACTTTTTTCCTATTTCCACAAACTTGGCTTTTTCAGTTTCATAACCCTTCGCGAAATTCAGCGTGGGGTTTATCATTTTGCTTTCAATGCCTTTATCCCTGAATATCTGCTTCATCCAGAAAGCTTCGCCCTGCGTGAAGATACAGGTCGCGGAAAATTCTTTTCTTGGTTCGCCGTTTTCCACGTTCATTTCTTCAACGTGCGGCATGAAGTAATAATCCGGATTTTTGGAAATAAGGTCAGAAAACATAGCAAGCGAAACCTGCGCCGGATAGCAGAAAGACGTGGTCTGTTTGTGCAGCGCGTCTTCGTCCATCTCTTCTGATGTTATTATCCTGCATCCAAGCGTTGAAAAGAAATTGTAATAAAGCGGGAAAATCTGGTGCACTATAAAGCTTCTGTTTATCCCTATTGAAGGCGCTTTCTCATCAACCGGCAGCGCGGGGCAGTATTTTTCAAAAGCCAGTTTGTTTCTTGCTGACACAAAGTCAAGTTTTTCGGCGTCCACGTTTATCTTAAACCTCTGGTTATAGTACCTGTTGCAGGCGCCGCCAAAGGGATACACTTTATCTTCTATGCGGATCATATTAATTTTGCACTTTAAGTCGCACTTTTCTTTTCCGCCGGCGCAGACAAACGGTTTTTCGTTGATTACCTGGCGGCCTATAATCTTTTCAAGGTCAAAATTTTCTTCTTTTAAAAGTCCAAGCGCAAGGCGCTTTTTTATTTCAAGCGCTACGCCAAAGGCGCCCATAAGGCCCGGATCAGGCGGCACTATAATGGGTTTCTGCGTGATAGCGGCCATTGCAAGCGGAACCGCCTTGTTATAACACACGCCGCCCTGCATAAAGACTTTATTGCCTACCGGCCTGTGGCCTTTTACCCTGTTTACATAGTTAAAACATATTGAATACACAAGCCCTGCAAGAATGTCTTCTTTTGTAATTCCTTCATGGCTTGCGTTTTTAATGTCTGAAGATATAAAAGCCGCGCACTGGTCATTGAAATTTGGCGGCCTTTTCGCCTTAATGGCAACATCAGCAATTTCCCTGTAATCCACGCCAAGCGATTCATAAGCGGCTTCTTCAAGGAAAGAACCTGTTCCGGCGGAGCACGCTTCGTTCATGGCGTAATCTGACGCCACGCCGGCGGTGATATGCGTGTACTTAGCATCCTGCCCGCCTATTTCAAAAATTGTATCAACGTCTTTGTCATAATAAACCGCGGCCGCCGCGTGCGCGATAATTTCGTTAATAATGCCGTCGGTAAGCGAATAAAGCCCGGCAATCTGCCTTCCGGAACCTGTGACGCCTATCCCGGTTATATTGGCCTTAACGCCCTTCATCTGCTCCAGTATGCTTTCATAGCATTTGCGCGAAGCCTCTATGGGATTGCCGTTTGTCCTTAAATAAATATCCGCAAGTATCCTGTCGTCTTTTTCCCTTAACAGCACTGCTTTTGTTGTGGTTGAACCGACATCAAGGCCAAGAATGCACCTGTCGCCTTCCTTTAACACGCCGCGTTCTGACTTGTTAAACGTGACAAGTTTTTCCGCTTCTTTAAGGGGCAATAAAGTCGTAAAACTTGTTACCCCTTCATTAAACATTTCCTTTGAAACCGCTTTTCCCTTTTCAAAAGCCGCCATTGCCGCGCCAAGCGCTTCAACATAGGGCGCTTCTTTCGGCACAGTGACGTTTTCAAGGTGTTCTTTTACGTATTTAATAACCGCGGAGTTAAGGGCTGTTCCGCCTGTTATCATTATTTTCTCGTGCGGTACTTTTACGACAAGTTCAACAATTTTTTCCGCTATCATTTCGCACAGGCCCGCCGCCACATTGCCCACGGGAACGCCTTTGTTTAACGCGTGCGTGCAGTCTGATTTGCAGAATACGGAACATCTTCCGGATACCGCGTAAGGTTCGCCGTTTAACGCGGTTTCAATTGCTGTTTCAAGGCCAAGGTCCATCCTTTTTATCTGCTGCAGGAAAAATTCGCCTGTGCCTGACGCGCATTTATTTCCGGTGGAAATACCCGCTATCCTTAAATTGGAATCAAGACGGTAGACCATGAATGTTTCGCCGCCGGCAGATACCACGGCGTCAAACTTTTCGCCTTTGGGAGAAATCAACTGCAGGGCTTCTTCAACAGCTTCAGGTTCGGTAATGGAAGGAAGGTTTACATACGTGCGAAACCTTCTGCCTGTTACCAATACAGGGGCATCGCCCGTGTTAAGTTCTTTTACCACTTCAACAAAAACCTCTTTGGGATTGCCGTCGTGCTCTTTTCTTATTACCTTTAAGACCTCTGTCTTGTCATTATTGCGCCCAAGTTCAACCGCGCTTATTGTTGAAGCGCCAAGGCAAATACCATAAGCTTTTTTCATCATGATTTTTTATCTCCTGATAAATGAATTATGTTTAGATTATACGGTGTTTTAAGGTAAAAATCAAATTTAATTTGACTTATTTTTCAAGGTTTAAACGGTTAAAAACCGGACTTTTTACCGGTCATTTCCCCTATTATTATCTTTAAAACCGCCACTTTATCCGTCATTTCTTTTTCATACATGGGATTATGAAGCCCTGCCTGCTGTTTCATAAGGATGTTTAAACCCGATATCTTTTCCCATTCATCTTCAATAATTAAAGCTGTACCGCTGCCAATTACGCACCTGTATTTATACCCAAACGCGCAGGCGGTTTCCCCTGTTTTAAGCGAATCATCAACTGTCACTTCAAAGGCAACTTTGGGGTTGTCTTTTATAAGGCGTATTTTTTTGCCTTCAGGCGCGGAATGTACGTAAATTACCCCTTTTTTATATCCGTAATTCAGCGGTACAAGGTAAGGTTCGGCTCCGGAAAAAGCCACTCTTATGACTTTTCCCAGAGCCAGTATATCTTCTATTTCCTGTTTATCCTGAATCTGCTTGTCGTTCCTTCGCATATTTATTTAAAACGCGTATGAAGCAAGCGCGGCAAAGGTAGGTATAATGCCGGTTAACGCCATTTTCACGCCGGCCATTTCTATATTCCCGGCATTAAGCATTGATATTCCAAGCGATAAATCAATTCCAATACCGTTGTCAAAAATCCACCTGTAACCGCCGTGTCCGCCGAATGTAATCATTGTGTAATTCAAATTTATCGTCTCTGTTTCGGTTGTCCCGTAATAGTAATCAGTAGTTGTAAGGTCGTATTTAAGAGAATAAGAGTAATAGTAGAATTCAGGCCCCAGATACCACGCGTTTAAAGCATGCTGCTGCGGGTACCAGTTAACAAAACCGCCCGCTACAAAACCGGAACCCGAAACAGAACTGCTTCCTTCCGGCGCGCTGACCGAACCGCCCGTCCATGCGTAGCCGCCTTCTAATCCTATACCAAGATTGTTTAGTATCTGCCTTTCATACCTTAAACCAAAAACGCCGCTGAAGATAAACACGGTGTTTAACCCCACAACATTCTGCTTTGTGGACCAGCCCGAAAATTCGGAATCAACGCCGGCTTCTTCAAGAAGGTCGTCGCCCGATTCCTGCACCTTTTTTTCAAGCATTGTGATGTACTGTTTAAGCTTTGGGCTTTCTTTTTCAGCATATGCAGCCCTGAAATATTTCAGCGCCGCCGCGTAGTTCTTTGATTTATACGCCTTAACCCCTGCTGTCACATTTTCTTTATACCCCGCAAAAAGCATTGAAAATGAAAACAGAACTGCAAGAATACAAATTACGAATCTTTTCATTATTCCCTCCCGTTTTTTTAGTCAAAACGACTATTTAATATACCCTTTCTTGCCATGTGTTTCAACAGTAAATTTGGGTTTTTGAATTGTTTTTTAGCGTAGCGGTTACGGTTTTGTATTTACCGTCCCTCCGTGCATCCGACCTTCCGACCATCTGCTTTTATCGGTAGCCACGTCCTTTTATGGCGCGTTGTTTAATATTTTATTTTTTCGCTCTGGTAGACGCGGGTCTTCAGCCCGCGGTAGTATATTTTTTAAATCGGTCTGCATTTTATCGTAGAGGCGTAATATATTACGCCTCGCTTTGTATTTATTTTCGCTCCTGCCGCCCGAACATTAACACCTTAAATGCAAATGTTGTTTAATACGCCCTACCAAATAAACAGTTTTTCTATAACCCAGTAAACACCTACAAAAATCCAGCCCAAAGGACCGGGAGTTCTTTTTACTTTTAAAGTCACTGAGATTGATGACATTTCCACCTGTGATTGTATGCCTTTCAGCTGCGACTCCAGCGAATCTATATCCGTCTGAAGCCTGGAAAGTTCTTTTTCCATTTCTATAATATCGGCCATTTGCCTGGACGCGTCAGCAAGCTTTCTTAATTTATCGCGCAGAATCTTTTTATTGTTTATCAATGCCTGCAGGTCGCCGATCCGTGACGTTACATCTTCACTGGTCTGGTTCCTTTTTTCCTCTTCCCCAAGTTTGCCAATCTCATCCAATACGCTGTCCAGTTTGGCAGGCGTCACTTTTGCGTTCATGTAATAAGATGTTTGTTCCTGCGAATCAAAAGTAACATATCCCCCGGAAGAACTGACAATTTCCTTGGCCCTTTTCGCCATATCTTCAACAGAATTAACGTTTACTGATATGGTTGCCTTTTTGATAATTGACCTGTCCGCCATCACGTCGGATGCTTCAGAACTGCTTACAGCCAAAGAATCCATTTTTTGCGCTGTAGAGCACGAAACAAAGAATAAAATTGCAATTACAATTACAATCAATACATATATTTTCCGCATAATTCCTCCCATATTTTGTTTATTTACCTTTATTTTATGGAATAATTATATAACAATCAAAACTATAATAATATTTTTTTATTGCAAAAATACTAAAACCACAACTTAATTTAAGCCACTTTAACGAATTCACGCTACTTAACCTACTAACCGTAGAGAGCAAATAGCAAAAAATACTATATTTCATTAGTGTTTATTTTGATAAAACCTTAAGCAAGGAATAGGTGTTGTCTTTCTCCCACTTTCTTAATATCTTTTTCATTTTAGCTTATTTTATTTTTTACGAACATAATTGCTTTTATCTTTCTTAAAAACAAGCTCAACCGTATAATAAATCAAAGCCACAGAACTAAAAGTCGCTAATGAAGTTAAAATAAATATTCGTAATAAAGAAAGACTCTTCTTTTCATTAAAAGAAACTTGATGAAAGAAAAGATAAAATACAATCGATGTTATCAAAAATATATATAAATATAATAAAAAACTTTTTTTATACTTATTCGAATTACGGTGGTACCGTATGTCAAGACCGTTTTTAATACCAATTTAAGGTGGTTTCCAAGTTAAGCAACCATCCTCCTTTCTTTGATTTTTGGCAAGTAAATCTCTGCCGGTGTCTTGTAATCAAGCCCTTGGTGAATCCGGG
>JAKQNO010000011.1 GCA_029565735.1 bacterium | reverse complement strand
GGCTTTAAGAAACTTGTGTCCGGCGAACTTGACAGCCTTCCGGAACAGGCTTTCTACATGACAGGCAGCATTGACGAAGTAATTGAACGCGCAAAGACAATGGTGTAACGGAGAAAAACATGGCCAACATGATAAAACTTGACATAGTCACGCCGGATAAGAAAGTTTTTGAAGGCGAAATTAAAAGCCTTATGGCGCCCGGGATTGACGGTGAATTCGGAATACTTCCTGGGCACGCGCCATTTGCCACTGCGCTGGCGCCGGGTGTTGTTGAATTAAAAAAACCCGACAACACGCAGGAATTAATGGCGGTCAGCGGCGGATACATTGAAGTGGCGCACGACAAGGCAGTGCTTCTTGTGGAAACCGTGGACAAGGCAGGGGAATACGACATAGAACGCATAAAACGCAACAAGGAAGAGCAGGAAAAACTTCTTAAGTCCAAAACGCAGCAGGATGTGGACTATGACAGGATACAGCTTGAACTGGTGCGTGAAATGTCAAGGCTTAAGGCTGTTGAACTGCTTGCCCGGCGCGGAAAATAACAGTGCGCTTTAAGTCCGCGGCCCTTGCGTTTTTTGCGGCAATGCTTTTTATTTCCTGCGGAAGAAACGTTGAGCTTTCAAAGGATGTTTTTACCGACATACAGGAAGGCGAGCCTTCCACCCTATATCTTACGACAATGCTTCAGGACCGCCCTTTTTTTATAAGATGGGAAAAGGGCGCCTTAATTGAAAAAAACGCGCTTTCAACAAAACCTTTATGGAACAGGCTTATGGCGTTTGAGCCCGACGGTTTTGTGATAAGAAAAAAAGCGGCGGACAGCGTGATGCAGATTCCGGCCGTTTATATTGAAAATATCGAATTCAGCCCGGGCAACAATCTGGCGGCGTTCACAATAAAACTTGGGTCATCCTTAAACGGCTCCGTGGGAATCGCGGATATAAAAGCAAAAAAAGTTATAATTAACGAAGAGGTGGAGGACCGCCCCGCGTACCCGCCCGCACGCATGAGCATCGCGATAAAAGACGCTTTTTTCAAACCTGTATTTTCCGACGACGGCAGATATGTCGCTTATACAAGGTACAATTATCTTAACTCCAGGCACATAAGGATAAGGGATATAAGCGCCGGCACATTTAATGAAATAGACGACGGAATGCTTCCGCAGATGGCGGGAGGATATATTTATTACATCGGCTATAAAAAAGGCGTGCCAAAACTTATGGTAATGAAAAGGGAGATAACAGGGGGCAAAACCGTCAAAATCGCGGATGTGACTGAAAATCTTTCAGCTTTTTTACGCCTTAAAAGTTCGGTTTATCTTATCACAACAGAAGCCATGTATGAAGTGACGGGTGATAATATCGAAAAGAAATTTGATTTTGCGGAAATTAAAAGGGGCAAGGACCAGACAGAGATTGGCGGCGCGTATCTTTCGTCAATTGAAGGCGCTAATTGCCTGTTTTTAACGGTTAAACACAAAATCAGGGAAGATTACAGATGGCGGCTTTACGGAAGGCTTTTTTAGATTTTTTGAAATTATATTTTGAAAGGCAAAAAACGTATAAAACGCAATAAAATAAGGGGTTTTTTGGAGCAACTACGGGGCGGATTGGCTGTCAAAACGTGTAAAAAACGCATTCTTGTTTGGGCTAAAATATCCTTGACACTGCATAGGCAAAATGATATATTTTATTTACTTATAACAGAGGTGATTGTTTAATGATTAAAAAGTTTTTATTCACAGCCCTTACAGCTGTTTTCGTCTTTGTTTTAACGTCAACCTCACGCGCTGATCAGGGTACAACTTCGGCTGTTTTTTTAAAGCTTGAACAGGGAGCAAGGCCCATAGCCATGGGCGGCGCTTACACTGCTGTTGCCGATGATGTGCATTCAATACTTTGGAATCCGGCCGGATTATCAAGGCTTCAGGGTTTTGAAGTTTCATTCATGCATACAATGTGGTTCGCCGATATTTTTTATGATTATCTTGCGCTGGCGTATCCTGCCGGTGAAATCGGAACTTTCGGGCTTTCGGTTGTTTATGTAAACTCGGGCGATATTAAAAAATGGGATATTGCGGGCAATCCTCAGGGTTCTTTCAGTTCATCTGATCTGGGTTTCGGCATATCTTACGGCACAACAATAAGCAAAGACCTTTCTTTGGGAGTCACAATTAAGCTTTTCAATTCCAGCATTGATGACAAAGGCGCATTTGGTTTCGCGGGTGATTTGGGCGCCATCTACACAACCCCTGTTGAAGGTTTAAAAGCCGGATTCGCGGTACAGAACCTTGGCCCAAAATTCGGCTTCGGCGAAGCGTTCCTGCTTCCGATAAACTTCAGGCTGGGGTTAAGCTACTCCGCGGTCAGAAACCTTATATTAAGCCTTGATTATATCCAGCCCATAGAAACAAACGGTATTCTTGCGGCGGGCATGGAATACTGGTACAGGGACCTGCTTGTTTTAAGGCTTGGCTACCAGTATCAGGGCATGCTTGATAAAAACTACTATTATGAAAATTACGCCGGTCCGTCAATACTTGCGGGATTTGTAATCGGCGCGGGAATAAAGATAGACATATATTCGGTTGATTACGCGTACAGGCAGTACGGTGTTCTTGAAAGCACTCACAGGATAGGGCTTACGGTCAAGTTTAAGTAAGATGAAGATGCTTGAAATTGACACCCAAAAAAGGTGTGAGCTTGTTGAAATAACGGCTGATGTTCAGGCAGTGCTTGACAGGGAAAAGGTGCAGGACGGAATTATTTTTTTAATGGTGCCTCATACCACGGCCGGCCTTACCGTAAATGAAAACGCGGATCCTTCCGTAAAAAAAGATATCCTGAAGAAAATGCAGGAACTTATACCGGCGGACGAAGGTTACACGCACGCCGAAGGGAATTCGGACGCGCACGTTAAGCAGTCGCTGTTCGGGTGCGAAATGTTTTTTATGGTTGAAAAAGGAAAATTGGTGCTTGGCACGTGGCAGGGGATTTACTTCTGCGAATTTGACGGGCCAAGAAAAAGAAAAATATACTTTAAAATAACAGGATGAAGTTCAGGAGGAATAAATGGCGCGCGTTGTATTGAAAAACATCTGGAAAAAGTACGGAAACGTAACAGCTGTCAAGGACGCGAACTTTGTATGCGAAGACAAGGAATTTTTAATCCTTGTAGGGCCGTCAGGGTGCGGCAAGACCACAACATTAAGGATGATAGCGGGCCTTGAAGAGATAACATCGGGCGAAATGTACATTGACGACAAGCTTGTAAACGACATTCCGCCGAAAGACCGCGACATAGCAATGGTATTCCAGAACTACGCTTTGTACCCGCACATGACGGTATATGAAAACATGGAATTCGGATTAAAGTTAAGAAAGTATCCGAAAGCGGAGATAAAATCCAGGGTTGAAGAAGCTGCTGACATATTAAGCATAAAGCATTTATTGCAGAGAAAACCAAAACAGCTCTCCGGCG
>JAKQNO010000152.1 GCA_029565735.1 bacterium | reverse complement strand
CCGCGCGCCTTTGGGTAAAACCTTCGTAAATTGCCTTAGCACGCGGGCTGTCAATTATTTCCTGCAGCGGCGTTTTGATAATATTTCCAAGGTTCATAACTCCCTGCGCGTCAAGGCAGCACGGCACCACGGTACCGTCCGTAAGGACAGCAATCTGGTCTCTTAAGCCGTAGCAGAAAGCCGCGCCCGGCACCTCTTTAGCTTTAATATCAGGCCATTCAAACCTTTCAGCCTGCTTTAAAAAGACCTTATCGCCTATCTTTATCCCGTTAACAGGCGTTTGCCCCTGCTTTATTTCTGCCGCATAGCCAAGACGCTTTTTAAAACTGTCTATCATTGACTGATTCTGTAAATTCTTTTCATCACCGATTAAATTCCATAACCTTAAAGACACAGAAACATTTTTCCCATTAACCGCCCTGATAAAATCAAATATGCCGTCCAAATAACTTTCCGTATCACTTTTATTATTGCCTTCAAGGCTGTGCAATGAAAAACTTACCTGCCTTAAAGCCGCCTTATCAGTAAGCTCCATTAACTGCCGTGCAAGAATTCCGTTTGTGGTTATATTTACGCGGAATCCTTTGTCCGCGCACATATCCAGGAATAATCCAAGATGCGGATGCAGCAAAGGCTCGCCCATCACGTGAAAATACAGGTTATCCGAATGGCCTTTTATTCTCTCAAGAATTGTTTCAAATGTTTCCGCGGTCATATACCCGGTTTTTCTCTTTGTGCCTGGGCAGAAATCACACGATAAATTGCACGCATTAGTTATTTCAATATATGTCTTTTTAAAGCGTTTCATAGGCCCGGCACGCTTATTCCAAAACCCACTGTAACAGCGTCATCAATACTGTATGCCCCCGTGAATTTTATATCAAGCGGGACGGAAAAAAATGTAAATGCTTCAAGATGAAGCTCCGCCCCGAAAGACGCCCTTGTTTCAGACCCGGAGAACGCGGAATCCGCAAACAGAGTCACCGCCGCGTCTTCAAGGTAAAAATTTGGATTCCATAAACCTTTTCTGATTTCAAACAGTACACAAGTATATTCAGCAGATAATTTTGTCCCTGAATTGCCTTTCATATCGGAAGAATAACCCCTTAAAACCGCAAACGTATCGCTGTTATTATCAGGGTCATAAACATAGCCCGCCGACAGCGAAATCATGCCGTCAAATAAATCCTGATTAATATCAAACGAAGGATATATGCCGGTTCTTACAAAAGAATCATACTCGTAATCCGGCTCCAGCGCCGCGTTAACAGAAATGACAATCCGCGTATCAGGAAAGCTGAAACCCGCAGAGATGTAAGGCCTGAATTCATCCCTGTAAAAATAATCAAACAGCCTGTATGAAACCCCTGCCTGCAGCAGCGAAAATCCGGGCAGCAGGCTTCTATATAGCGGATATCCGATGCCGGTATTAATTTCCGGCCCGTCAAAATCAGATATTACATAATATATATCCAGAGGCGAAATTATTTTAGAACTTAAAAATATATCATACCCCAGCTTCTGTTTATTCACGTCATAGAAACCCTCTGCCGCGTAAGATAAGTTGCCCAGGGCGTCTTCAGCCATAAGCACAAGCCCGGCGCTTGCATTGCCGTTGCTGTCAAAATACATTACAGGCAGCCGCACCTTTGGAATCAACAGGGCAAAACTGTCGGCTATACCGCCCTCTTTCACGCCTTTAACATCAAGCCCGCTGAAGTAAGGTTCTGTATATTTATCCGCAGGCAGGGTAAACTTATTAAATACCGCGGGTTTCCTGTATATATCAAAACCATAGGAATTAAGCGCGGAGTAAAAAATCTCGCCTGTTTTTTCACTATAAGCGGGCGACTCCGCTGTTCCGTTTTCTGTCATCTGATAAAACAGCCTGTCATTTATGTCATAACAATAAACTGCATGAAATCCGGTATAATTCGCGTCAAAAAACAGCCTGTCTCCGTATATCCTGACGTTTCTTTCCTGAAAAGGCGTATTTGTTATTTTTATTAATTCCCCGCTGCGTGTATTAATGGCAATTATATCCGGATTTTCATTTTCTTTCCCGCCGGATATATACAGGATGCCGTCCCTCCCGTCAATTGAATTCACATTATATTCCGAATTAAAAAGCAGTTCTTCCGCGCCTGTCGAAAGGACATACCTTTTTATTTCACAACCCGCCGCATTATTGTTTTCCTGCGCGTAAATAATACTGATGTTAATATTATTATCAACATAAAACGCCTTTATATCGCCCCTTAAAATTTCTTCTTCCCTGCCGTTTATAAGGTTTTTTCTGAAAATAACCGTATCGCCGCCAAAAGTATCCTGCGATATATTGCCAAATCCAGGCGCAATCTGTACAACTCCGTAATATATATAATCGCCGTTGAAATACGGCGTTACGTTAAATGACGAAGTTGTGGATATTAATGTTTTGGATTCTCCGTTTTCAATGTCAACTTCAACAATTTCATTGTAATTTTTTATATTGAAAGCGCCTTTTTTTTCACTTATTGATTTTCTGTAATAAAGTTTACTGCCGTATACAACAGGATTGAATGAATACCAGCCGTGGTTTGTCACCTGCTCCCCTTCAATTTCATAGTCCAGATACTTTGCCGTCTGTTCTGTTTCCCAGTCATCCCATAATTCCGTTGTAACCTTTCCAAAGACTTCATCAAATGTCCTGTCAATGCCGGCAAACGGGAATAATGGCGAAAGGTAGGATGCCGGCGAGCCGCCGAAAGAATCAAAAAACTGCGCGAATTTTTCTTCGCCGTATGTGTCGTTTAAATATTTAAAAAACTCCCCTCCGAACAGATACCAGCCCATGTATGAAGGCGCTTCATTTGGCGCGTACGTGGCTTTTAAGATATCCGGGAACCTTCCGTCCGCCACACAGGCGGCCATATACGCGTCAAAATACCCGGTATTAAGCCTGCCTGTATACTTTGAAAGCTTGTCTTCGCTTAATGTGGTTATGCCCTCTGTCACCCATCCCGGCGATACCAAATTGGGGCACGCAATATTTCCCGTAATCATGGATATAAAACCCGGTATCCCCGATGAATTTGTAAGGTGCAGCATATGGACGTATTCATGAACAGCCACGTTGGCAAGCCCGTTTGCGTCTTCGTAAGCGTTATTTGCAAGGCTTATTTTGTAATAGACCGGATTAGCTGACCCGCCGTAAGGATTAAGCCGTCCGAACTCTTCCAGCAGTACTGGTATGTTTGGAACTGTGTTGCCCGTAAGTTTTTCAGCCATTGGCGCGTTGTGTTCCATTGATTCCAGAAGCCGCAGCGCCTTTTGCTCTGTGCCGGGGCGGTAAAACAGGGTGAACCGCTCTGTCTTGTACGCTTTCCAGTTAAAATCAGCGTAACAAAACTGTGAAATTAAGATAAATATAAACAGTGATATTATTTTTTTCATAGATTCCTTTCTCTAAATTAAAAAAGCAGGGTATATTTCTTATATACCCTGCTTTGAATTTTCATTGATAGCCTTATTCCGTTTCGCAGGCGTCGCCGATACCGTCCATATCATTATCCGCCTGGGCCGGGTTTGCCACATTCGGGCAATTGTCGCAAAAATCACCCACACCGTCAGAATCAGTGTCTTCCTGATCCGCATTGGAAACATTCGGGCAGTTGTCGCACAGATCGCCAAACATATCAAAATCGGCATCATCCTGAGAGCTGTTTGCAGTTCCGGCGCAGTTATCGCATGCATTTCCAACTCCGTCTGCGTCCGCGTCTGCCTGATCTATGTTAGGGTCAGTCGGGCAATTGTCGCACGCGTCGCCCACCTCATCTAAATCCGCGTCCGCCTGGTCCGGATTAGCGTCAAAGGTGCAGTTATCGCATATATCGCCTATTCCGTCCGCATCGGCATCTGTCTGATCGTCATTTGCCGCGTTTGGACAGTTGTCGCAGGCATCGCCTATGGAATCACCATCAGCGTTTGCCTGGCTGCTGTTTGCAACCATAGAACAGTTATCGCAGACGTTTCCTTTACCATCACCGTCATTGTCAGCCTGGTCTGCGTTTGCAGCAGAAGGGCAATTATCCTCGGTATCAAGAATTCCGTCACCGTCAGAATCAACAGGCACAACCGTTGTTGGTGTTGACGTTGCCTGAGCGGGTGATGAAGGATTTTCCGAAGAATTATTACAGCCAATTAAAATCATAAACGACATCACGGCCATTACAATAACAATTACGCTTAAACTTTTTTTCAGCATATTTACCCCCTGTCATTTTGAAAATATATACTCTTTTATAGCGTCAGCAATCGTGTTTATTATTAATTTAAATTTATTCATGTCCGTTTCAAGCAGCGTTATCCTGAAACCGTAAAGGTCTGAATTAAATCCTGACGATAACGGCACAACGCATATTCCCCTTGAAGCAAGCAGGTGGTAAGCGAACTGCTTGTCAAGAAGCTCTGTTTTTAAAAGCGGTTTGATTATTTCAGCGGCTTTTTCGTTTAAAGGTTTTAAAAACTGGCCGTCTTTTAAAACACCGTCTTTAAAAACAACAGTCATGTAAAACGCTCCCTTTGTAAGGTTAACTTTTAACTGCGGTATTTTGGAAAATACAGCGTAAGCGGCCTGTGATTTTTCCCAGTATTTGGCGGTGCGCTGCGCAAGATACGGGTAATACCTGTCATCACCCATCACTTTGGGAAGCACCTTTTGAGGAAGCGTTGTGGCGCATACTTCCATCATTTTCGCGTCCATAATAGTTTTCGCGTAACGCGCGAATTTTTCATCTTTGTCCCTGTTGTAAAACTCAACCCATCCGCACCTTGCGCCGGGCCACGGGAATTCCTTGGAAATTCCGCGCAGCGCCATACCCGGGGTATCGCCTATTACCGACGCCAGTTTGTTATGAACCGACCCGCCGTAAAAAAGGTTTGAATAAATTTCGTCCGATATAATAAACAAATCAAACTCTTTGGCTATATCCACAACCTGCTTTATGACATCCTGCGAATAAACCATGCCCGTGGGATTGTCAGGATTGACAATTAATATCGCGCTTATTTCCGGATGCTTAATTATCTTTTCGCGCATGTCTTTTATGTCCGGATACCAGTTGTTATCCGGATTAAGGTTGTATGTAATGTGGCGCGAACCGGCGTGCGCCGCTTCCGCGGAAGAATGTGTTGAATAAGCGGGATTTGGGCCTAAAACGCGCGCTTCCCTGTTTAAATAGTTGTAAATTGTGGCAATTGCGTCGCCAAGGCCGTTAAAGAACAGAATGTCGTCAGGGATAATCTGCGCGCCGCCTTCAAGGTTTCGTTCTTTGGCTATATATTCGCGGGTTTCAAGAAGGCCGGCCGTGGGCGAATACCCGTAACTTAAATTATCATTTTTTACGGTATCGGCAACAATGTCCTTTATCCATTCGGGGACTTTTTCACCTTTGGCAACCGGATCGCCTATATTTTCCCATATTATATCAACGCCTGTTTTGGCAATCTGATTACCCACTTTAACAATTTCGCGTATTTCATAAGTAAGTTCATCCGCGCCGGGATGGATTATATTGTTTCTCATTTCAGTTTCTCCTGTTATTGGAACAATCAGAAATGCTGAATGCCCTTATGTATTAATTTAGAAATATTAACACAATTTCAGGAGATTGACAATAACGCCAAGCCTGTGGTTAAGGATTACCGCAGCTCAATCCCAAGCGTTACGCTCATTGTGCTTAAACGGTTGTCCGTATATCCGTCGCCGCGCGCGTCTTTACTCTTGGACGTGCCTTTGCCTCCGCCGCCAAGAAACCGCACGTTAATAAACGGATTTATTCCATTTTTTAATTCAAGCCCGGCCCTTGCCGATACATCCCATATATACCCTTCAAACGGGAATTCGGAACCGTTAAAAAAGCTGCTTGAAGCGTAAAA
>JAKQNO010000145.1 GCA_029565735.1 bacterium | reverse complement strand
AACAGGTTCAATCAAGATGCCGGCAGGAGTGGAAATGGTAATGCCGGGGGACCAGGTAACAATAGAAGTGGAACTGATAATGCCGATAGCAATGGAACAGGAATTAAGGTTCGCCATCCGCGAAGGCGGAAGGACAGTAGGATCCGGCGTTATTACAAAGATTCTGGAATAACGGGCGGCCAACATGAGGGAAATTATAACGTTAGCCTGCACAGAATGTAAAAGAAGGAACTATACCCAGACCAAGAATAAGAAGCTGCATACTGAAAAACTTGAAGTGAATAAGTATTGTAAGTTCTGCAAAAAACATACTAATCACAAAGAGACAAAGTAAAAGGCGTAGGCCAGTAGCTCCAATTGGTAGAGCAGTGGTCTCCAAAACCACGTGCTGGGGGTTCGAATCCCTCCTGGCCTGCCAGAATACGGCGGCTTCGGGGAATGCAACAGAAACTGAACCGGCAAGAAAGATATGGATTTAAAGGCATAAGAAGTTAAAAACTTCGGATCCGCTTTCCGGCTTAAGGAGAAAAAATGAAAAGGTTTATTGAATTTTTAAAGACGGCCTGGCTTGAATTAAAAAAGGTAACATGGCCCGGAAGAAAACAGATACTTGCGTCCACTGTTGTTGTTATTGTAGTGGGTTTTTTCCTCATGTTATATATAGGATTGCTTGATTTTGCGCTTGCAAAAGCGGTCAAGTTTATATTCAGGTAAAAGGCGGGAAAATAGATGGCTTCCAGATGGTATTTTATAAGCACTTACGCGGGTCAGGAAAATAACGTAAAAGAGAATATGCAGCAGAGGATACAGACATACAGCCTTGAAAAGAAGATCACAAATGTTCTTATACCTTCGGAAAATGTCACCGAGATTAAGAAAAAGAAAAAGGTTGTAAAGAACAGGAAGTTTTTTCCGGGCTACATAATGATAGAAATGGACGTTGACCTTGACAGCGAAGAAGGCAAGGAAATACTTTATATAGTCAGAAACACACCCAAAGTAACGGGTTTTGTAGGCACTAAATCAAGGCCGATACCGTTATCGGAAAACGAAGTGACGGATATCATGGACCTTATGGAAGACAGAAAGAAAAAGCCAAGGATGGCTTCTTATTTTGAAGTGGGCGAGCATGTAAAAATAACAGACGGGCCGTTCCTTAATTTTAACGGCGTGGTGGAAGAGGTTAATCCTGAAAAGGGAAAGATGAAAGTTATTGTCACCATTTTCGGAAGGCCAACACCGGTGGAATTGGAATTCAGCCAGGTTGAAAAGATAGTATAAACTCAAGGAAGGTGGATTAAGATGGCTCCAAAAGGAAAAGGCAAGAAGTTAATGACTCAGATAAAGCTGCAGATAACTGCGGGAAAAGCGAATCCGGCTCCTCCCGTCGGGCCCGCGCTTGGTCAGCACGGCGTTAATATCATGGAATTCTGCAAACAGTTTAATGACAGGACAAAAGACAGGGGAGACCTGGTTCTTCCTGTTGTAATAGATGTTTTTGAAGACAGGTCGTTTACGTTTATCCTTAAGACGCCGCCGGTTCCTGTGCTTTTAAAGAAAGCGGCAAATGTTATTAAGGGTTCGGGGCAGCCCAATAAGGTTAAAGTGGCCAAGATTACAAAAGCTCAGGTAAAAGAAATAGCAATCACCAAGCTTCCTGACCTGAACTGCACTAAAGTTGAATCGGCAATGAGAATGGTTGAAGGCACTGCTAAAAATATGGGAATAGAAATAGAATAAACAACATATAAGGAAGAAGGAGTAATAAAATGGGCAGCAAAAGGCATGATGCAGCGGTAAAGCTTCTTGAAAAAAGCAAATTGTACGAAGTGGAAGAAGCTGTTAAATTGTTAAAACAGACGGCAAATGTAAAATTTGACGAAAGCATTGACATAGCGGTTAACCTTGCGAAGAAACCGGTTCAGGCGGAGCAGCAGATAAGAAGCACAATCGTGCTTCCCAACGGCAGCGGGAAAAAGGTAAAAGTCATTGTTTTTGTAAAAGGCGAAAAGGAAAAAGAAGCGCTTGCAGCCGGAGCCGACGCGGTTGGAGCGGAAGAACTTATTGAAAAAATAAAGGGCGGGTGGCTGGATTTTGACATTGCAATCGCCACGCCTGATATGATGAAAGAAGTGGGTAAGCTGGGTAAGATACTTGGAACCAAAGGGCTTATGCCAAACCCGAAATCCGGAACAGTAACGCCGGATGTCGGCAAAGCTGTAAAGGAATTCAAAGGCGGCAAGGTTGAATACAGAAATAATAAGGAAGGTGTCGTTCATGTGCTTGCAGGCAAGGCTTCCTTCGCGGAAAACGCGATTGCGGAGAATATAATAGCGTTTCTTAAAGTGTTTCTGAAACTTCCGGCCCTGGCGACAAAAGGACAGTACGTAAAAAGTATTTATGTGTCCACAACAATGGGCGTCGGAGTTCCGGTTAACTTTAAGAAATTCATGTAAAGAGGTGCAATAATGGCAAAAGAAAAAAACCAGGCAAAAAAACAGATTTTTGTTGATGAAGCGGTATCCAAAATAAGGGAATCGGCGGGTTTTATCATAACTGATTACCAGGGGCTTACCGTTGAACAGGTTAATAAATTAAGGCGCGAACTTGAAAAAGTGGGTGCGATTTACAAGGTCACAAAGAATACCGTATCCAAAAGGGCGCTTGACGCCATGAATATAAACGGAGACGTCAAGAAAATGTTCAAAGGCGTAACCGGCGTTGTATTCAGCAATGATTATGTTTCCGCGGCAAAAGTGCTTGCGAATTTTGCCAAAGAAAATGAAAAGCTTCAGATAAAGGGCGGATTCATTGAAAGTAAACGCTACACAATGGATGAAATAAAAGAGATAAGCAAACTTTCAAGCAAAGAAGAGCTTATCGCGAAACTTGTGTACCTGTTAAACCAGCCAATAGTAAAGTTTGTAAGGCAGATTGCAAAACCAACGCAGGATGTTGTATACGCGTTAAACGCGGTAAAAGAGAAAAAAGCCTAATTTTTAAAAATATCAAGGAGGTGTCATACAATGGCAATGTCGAAAGAGGATTTTATCAAGGAAGTGGAATCCATGACGGTTATGGAGCTCAATGAGCTTGTAAAGGCTCTTGAGGAAAAGTTCGGTGTTTCAGCAGCGGCGCCTATGATGGTGGCCGGAGCGGCACCGGCAGCCGGAGCGGCAGCAGCGGAAGAAAAAACATCATTTGATGTTGTTCTTACCAATGCGGGCGGAAACAAGATTCCGGTAATCAAGGTTATCAGGGAAATCACAAACCTCGGTCTTAAAGAGGCGAAGGATATAGCCGATAACACACCGAAACCCGTGAAAACCGGAGTTGCAAAGGACGAAGCAGACAAGATCAAAAAGCAGCTTGAAGAAGCCGGAGCGACAGTAGAGGTAAAGTAAGTTATGTCATATAGGGCGCCCTTTTCAAAAAGGGGCGCCCTGACATAAACGCTCTTTTAAGAAATTTTTTTAAGACGGATTTATTCCCGTGCACGTATATATTACGGACACGGGTGATAGCATTTTTAGGGTTTCTATAACCATTCGGAATGCGGCGAACCGTCCGCGCCGCAATCAAAATATATTAGGAAGGGGATCTATGGCAAGAATCAAACAGAAAACAAATATCGAGGAGATTCTTGATATCCCTGATTTGATGGATATCCAGAAAAAGTCTTATAAAGAATTCCTTATGTACGACGTTCCTGCTGATAAAAGGAAAAATCAGGGTTTGCAGGATGTATTTTCCAGCGTTTTCCCTATATCTGATTATAACGGCATATATACACTGCAGTTTGTGGGATATGAATTCGGAAAACCCAAGCATGAAGTTGAAGAAGCCATAGAAAGGGGCGAAAGTTTTTCTTCGCCTTTGAAAGGTATTTTCAGGCTTGCCATAAACGAAAAAAATGAGAAAACAGGGCAGATGGACCTTAAAGAAGCGCCTGAACAGGCGGTCCATCTCTGTGATATCCCTTTAATGACAGACAGGGGCACATTTGTAATAAACGGCGCTGAAAGGGTTATAGTCAGCCAGCTTCACCGTTCACCCGGCGTAAGCTTTGAAGAAGAAGAAGAAACTGAAGGCCTGATGGGAATTCCCATGTATATCGGCAGGATAGTGCCGTACAGGGGAGCATGGCTTGAATTTGAATATGACGCTAACGACATCACACACGCAAAGCTTGACAGAAAAAAGAAGATTTACGCCACCACGCTTTTAAGGGCGCTTGGATTTGGAAAAACAGAAGATATTCTTTCCATATTTTTCAAATCTGAAGATACTGACACAGAAAGCCGCGACCTTACAAAGAAAATTCTTTTTAGGGATGTAATTGACAAGTCAACCGGGGAAATAATAGCGGAATCAGGTTCGCTTATTACCAAAGAAATGGCAAGCAAAATAAGGGAGCTTAATATTAAAAAGGTTTCCACCATAATCTGGGATGATGATAACCCGTATATCAACATAATAAAGACCATTAAAAAAGACGGGATAAAGTCAGAACAGGAAGCCCAGGTTGAAATTTATAAAAAGATGAGGCCCGGTGAACCAGCCACTTTAACAGGCGCAAAGACGCTTTTTAAAAATCTGTTTTTTGACCACCGCCGTTACAACCTTGGCCAGGTTGGAAGATATAAAATCAACAAGACGTTAAAGGCCATTATTGACGCGGAAAAAGAACAGAAGAACTTTGATATAAAAGAAATTCTTGAAAATGTAAGTTCGATAATTGAAGGCAAAAAGAACAAAAGCGGCAAAAAAATAGACAGCATACTTGAAGATATTTCTTCTGAAAAAGTCCTTACAGAATTTGACCTTGTATTCGCAATAGCGCAGTTTTATAAAGTCAATTCCGGAAGGATGGAAAAGAGCGATATAGACCACCTTGGAAACAGGCGCGTAAGGGCTGTAGGCGAACTTGTTGAAAATCAGTTCAGGGCCGGCCTTGTAAGGGTTGAAAAGATGATAAGGGAAAGAATGACCATCATTGACATGAAAAATGCCATACCGGCAAACCTTATCAATCCCAAACCGCTTGTCGCGGCAATAAAAGAATTCTTTGGAAGCTCCCAGCTTTCACAGTTTATGGACCAGGTAAACCCGCTTGCGGAACTGACGCATAAGAGAAGGATTTCCGCGCTTGGGCCCGGCGGTCTTAACAGGGAACGCGCCGGCTTTGAAGTCCGCGACGTTCATTACACGCATTACGGAAGGCTTTGCCCGATTGAAACTCCTGAAGGCCAGAACATAGGCCTTATCACTTCGCTTGCAACTTACGCAAGCGTAAATGATTACGGTTTCATTGAAACCCCGTACAGAAAGGTTAAAAACGGCAAACTTACCGGAGAAATAGAATACCTTACAGCTGACAGGGAAGACGATTTTAAGATAGGTCCGGCTGATGTTATAACTGACGATAAAGGCGCAATTACCCAGGACCTTGTACTGGTCAGGACGCAGGGCGATTTCCCTATGGTTCCGCCGCAGGAAGTGGATTACATTGACGTGTCGCCGAAACAGGTTGTTTCCGTGGCCGCATCGCTTATCCCGTTCCTTGAACACGACGACGCAAACAGGGCGCTTATGGGTTCAAACATGCAACGCCAGGCTGTTCCCCTTCTTGTAACCGATGCTCCCATAGTGGGCACGGGTATGGAACACAAAGCGGCAATAGATTCAGGGCGCGCGATAACAGCCGCCAATTCGGGAATAGTCGCATACGTTGACGCGGAAGTAATAATCGTTGCCACCGACAGAGAAGGCAAGAACCTCCGCGAAAAACTTGATATTTACAAAATGAAGAAGTTCAAGAGAACCAACCAGGATACAACCATTAACGAAAAGCCAAGAGTTCAAAAAGGCGACAAAATTAAAAAAGGCCAGGTAATAGCGGACGGCCCGTCTATGGACAAAGGCGAAATGGCCCTTGGTAAAAATGTCGTCATCGCGTTCATGCCATGGAACGGATACAACTACGAAGACGCCATAGTGCTTTCCGAAAACCTGCTTAAAAGGGACACCTTTACTTCTGTTCACATTGAAGAATATGAAGTGGAAGCAAGGGATACAAAACTTGGAGCCGAAGAAATCACGCGCGACATACCCAACGTCAGCGAAGATACATTAAAGAATCTTGACGCGGAAGGTATTGTAAGGACAGGGGCGAAAGTTAAGCCCGGCGATATCCTTGTCGGAAAAGTAACGCCTATATCCGGCAGCAACTTAACGCCGGAAGAAAAACTTTTAAAGGCAATTTTCGGTTCAAAAGCTGACAATGTAAAAGACACATCGCTAAGGGTGCCGCCCGGCATTGAAGGCATTATCACCGACATCAAGGTGTTTTCAAGAAAAGAACGCGGAAAAAAGAAAGGCAAAGAAGAAGAGAATATTTCCAAGGTTAAAAAAGAAAAAGACAAAACAATCGCGGAACTTGAAAAACAGCTTAAAGATAACATTAAGGAAATAGAAGGCAACAAGGAATATAACAAGGATGAAAAAGCAAGGCTTGTGGAATTTGAAGAAATTTACTGCGATTACATGAGAAACAAACTGGAAGAAGAATACAGGCAGTTAAAGAATAACAAAGGCGATGACCTTCCTCCGGGCGTTATAAAAATTGTAAAAGTGTTGATTGCGAAGAAAAGAAAGATATCCGTGGGCGACAAAATATCAGGGCGGCACGGAAACAAAGGTGTTATTTCCAGGATACTGCCGGTAGAGGATATGCCTTACCTTGCCGACGGCACGCCGGTTGATGTTGTATTAAACCCGCTTGGCGTCCCTTCGCGTATGAACGTAGGGCAGCTTCTTGAAACCCAGCTTGGCTGGGCGGGAAAGAAGGAAGGCGTAAAGTTCCAGACGCCGGTATTCAACGGGATGCAGGAAGCTGAAGTTAAGGAATGGATGAAAAAAGTAGGCATGGCAGACAGCGGCAAAAGCGTGCTTTATGACGGAAAGACAGGAAAATCATTCGCGCAGCCGGTAACCGTGGGCGTCATGTACATGATGAAACTTGTGCATATGGTTGATGATAAGATACACGCCCGTTCAATTGGGCCATACTCGCTTATTACACAGCAGCCTCTTGGCGGTAAAGCGCAGTTCGGCGGACAGAGATTCGGAGAAATGGAAGTCTGGGCTCTGGAATCGTACGGTGCCGCTTACACGCTTCAGGAAATGCTTACCGTAAAATCCGATGATGTTGAAGGCAGAAAAAGGCTGTATGAAGCGATAGTAAGGGGCAAGAACATACCGGAACCGGGAATACCGGAATCCTTTAATGTTCTTGTAAAAGAACTTCAGGGCCTTGCCTTAAACGTAGAACTGGTAAGCAGAAAGACAGCCAAGAAGCAGTAAGAAAATCCATAATAAGGAGACGTTCTAAATGGCGAAAGATAAAAAGAAAAAAGATAAAAAGAAAAAAGAAGCGGCCGAAAAAGATAACATTACGATAAATCTTAAGGATATGCTTAAGAAGCCGGAAGAAAAGAAGCACAGGGATATAGAATTTAACGCCATAAAAATATCCATTGCTTCCCCGGAACTTGTAAGGGACTGGTCAATGGGAGAAGTAAAGAAACCGGAAACCATCAATTACAGGACCTTTAAGCCGGAATTTGAAGGGCTTTTCTGTGAAAGAATATTCGGGCCCACAAAAGATTATGAATGCGCATGCGGCAAATACAAGAAACAGCGCTACAAAGGCGTTGTATGCGACAAGTGCGGAGTTGAAGTCACAGAGACAAAGGTAAGAAGGGAACGCATGGGGCATATTGAACTTGCGGTGCCTGTTGTCCATATCTGGTATTTAAAAGGCATACCCTCAAAGCTTGCGTACCTTCTTAACATTTCAGCAAGGAATCTTGAAAAGGTAATCTATTATGAAAACTATATAGTGATAGATCCGGGTTCGGCGGAAGAAGTGAAAAAATACGAACTTTTAACCGAAGACGATTATATCAGGCTTAAGGAAAAATACGGCGAACAGCTTAATGTAAAGATAGGCGCGGACGCCATAAAGGCAATGTTAAAGGAAACGGACATTGACAAACTTGCAAAAGAATTAAGAAAACAGATTGCAAAGACCGTTTCGCTTCAGAAGAAAAAAGACGTTATCAAAAGGCTTAAAGTGGTTGAAGCTTTCCGCAAGTCCGGAAACATTCCGGGCTGGATGGTCCTTGATGTGCTTCCTGTAATACCGCCGGAATTAAGGCCGCTTGTACAGCTTGACGGCGGAAGGTTTGTAACATCCGATTTAAACGACCTTTACAGAAGGATAATAAACAGGAACAACAGGTTAAAAAAGCTTATCAGCATAAATTCGCCGGAGCTTATCGTTAAGAACGAAAAACGAATGATTCAGGAAGCCGTAGACGCCCTTTTTGATAACGGCAGGCGCGGGCATCCCGTGCGCGGCGCAAGAAACAGGCCGTTAAAATCATTAAGCGATATGTTAAAGGGAAAGCAGGGCCGTTTCAGGCAGAACCTGCTTGGAAAAAGGGTTGACTATTCGGGGCGTTCAGTTATCGTTGTAGGCCCGGATCTTAAGCTTCACCAGTGCGGCCTTCCAAAGAAGATAGCGCTTGAACTTTTCAAGCCGTTTATAATCAACAAAGTTCAGGAAATGGGCTATACAATTAAAAGCGCGAAAAAGATGGTTGAAAATGTACGCGCCGAAGTATGGGATATTTTAGAGGAAATACTTGAAGACCATTTGGTTATGTTAAACCGCGCTCCCACCCTTCACAGGCATTCAATTCAGGCTTTTGAGCCAAAGCTTGTTGAAGGAAACGCGCTTAAACTTCACCCGCTGGTCTGCGGCGGCTTTAACGCGGACTTTGACGGCGACCAGCTTGCCGTGCACGTGCCTTTGTCTTATGAAGCGCAGCTGGAAGCAAGAATGCTTATGCTTGCGCCTTTAAACATATTATCACCGGCAAGCGGAAAGCCGATTATTGTGCCAAACCAGGACATTGTCCTTGGGTTGTACTACATAACAAAAGAAACAGGAAAACCCAAAGCCGCGGACGCAAAGAAAAAGAAGTTCTATTCCGAAGAAGAAGCGCTTATGGCTTATGACCACGACGCGATTGACCTGCACGAAATGGTTGCCGTAAGGATGCGCAATAAGCTTGTTGAAACAAGCGCCGGAAGGCTTATCTTTAACCAGATTCTGCCCAAAGTCGCGGATAAAAACGGCAAACTTATGGAATATGTAAATGAAAAGATGACAAAAAAACAGATTGTCAAGCTTATCGGCGTGGTTTTTGAAAGGTACGGCTCCAAAGTAACGGCCGAAATGCTTGATAAGATGAAAGAACTTGGCTTTAAGCAGTCCACGCTTGCAGGATTCACCATAGGCGTTGCTGACTTAAAAATACCGGACGAGAAAAAAGACCTTGTTAATGAAGCCGCGAAAAAAGCCATACAGATAAGGACCCAGTACAACAAGGGTATTATCACCGACGGCGAAAGGTACAACAAGATTATAGACATATGGACCACCGTTACCGATAAGGTTGCGGATTATATGTTCAAGGAACTTGAAGAGGACCAGGCTGGTTTTAATCCGGTGTTCATGATGGCGGATTCCGGCGCAAGGGGTTCCAAACTTCAGATAAGGCAGCTTGCGGGAATGAGGGGACTTATGGCCAAACCCCAGAAGAAGATGACAGGAGGCGTGGGCGAAATCATCGAAACGCCTATCAAGTCTAACTTCAGGGAAGGGCTGTCAGTTCTTGAATACTTTATCTCAACACACGGCGCAAGGAAAGGTCTTGCCGATACTGCTTTAAAAACAGCTGACGCGGGATACCTTACAAGAAGGCTTATAGACGTCGCGCAGGATGTAATAGTGACAAACAACGACTGCGGAACAATAAACGGAATTAATGTTACGGCGATTAAGGAAGGCGGGGAAGTCATAGAACCGCTGGCAGACAGAATAATGTGGAGAGTCGCCGTTGACAACGTTGTTGACCTTATAACAGACGAAGTCATTGTCAAGGCCAACACGCTTATCACGCCGGAAGTCGCAAAGAAAATAGAAGAAGCCGGTTATGAAAGAATCAGGGTGCGTTCGGTGCTTACATGCGAAACAAGCGAAGGCTGCTGCAGCAAGTGCTACGGCGCTGACCTGACATCGGGCAAGATGGTTGACCTTGGCGAAGCGGTTGGTATTATTGCCGCGCAGTCAATCGGCGAACCCGGCACACAGCTTACGTTAAGAACATTCCACGTCGGCGGTACCGCCAGCCGTGTTGTTGAACAGTCTGAAATCAAGGCAAAACATGAAGGCGTCATCGGCTTCAATAACATCAAGTTTGTAACCGATGAAGAAGGCGACATGATTGTCACAAACAGAAACGGGGAAATTTCCGTTTTTGACAACAACAAAGTTGAAAGGGAGCTTCACCACATAGCATACGGAACAAAGCTTAAGGTTAAGGATAACCAGAAAATTAAAATGGACGAAGTTATCGGCCTTTGGGACCTTTACAACATACCAATCTTTACGGAAAAAGCCGGTAAAGTTGTATTTGATGATATAGTGGAAGACGTTACCATGCTTGAACAGGCTGACGCTTCAACAGGACAGCTTGGCAAGTTCATAATAGAATCAAAGGAAAAACTTTACCCGCATATCAACATAGTTGACGAAAAAGGCCAGCAGATAGCATCCTATTCAATTCCGGTAGGCGCAAAGCTTGAAGTTGAAGACGGCGACAAGGTAAAAAGCGGCAAAGTGCTTGCCAAGTTCCCAAGGGGACTTTCCAAGACACGCGACATCACCGGCGGTCTTCCAAGGGTTGCGGAACTTGTGGAAGCAAGAAGGCCCAAAACCCCTGCGGTTATCACTGAAATTGACGGAAGGGTAAGGTTTGAAGAATCATCCACAGGCGTCAGAAAGATTATTATTCAGAGCGATGACGGCGTGCAGAGAGAATACGCCATACCGCACGGCAAATACATCAATGTCCGCGAAGGCGATGTTGTGGAAGCCGGCGAACAGCTTGTTGACGGAAACGTAAACCCGCATGACATTCTTCAGGTTAACGGGGAAAACGCGGTTCAGGAATATCTTTTAAATAAGGTGCAGGAAGTTTACCGCCTTCAGGGTGTTCAGATACACGACAAACACATCGAAGTCATAGTAAGGCAGATGATGAGAAAAGTTAAGATAGAAGACCCGGGCGATACCGAGTTCCTTATTGACGAACAGGTTGATAAGTTTGTTTTCAAGGCGGAAAATGAAAAAATGGAAAAAGAAGGCAAGGCGCAGGCAAAGGCAAAACCGCTTCTGCTTGGCATAACCAAAGCCGCTCTTTCAACCGAAAGCTGGGTTTCAGCCGCTTCGTTCCAGGAAACTACCAGGATACTTATTGACGCCGCGGTTAACGGCAAGGTTGATAAATTAAAAGGCCTTAAAGAAAACGTAATCATAGGCCACCTTATATCTGCCGGAACAGGCGTAAATGAGTTTAAGAAATTCAAGAAAGTTGAAAAGAAAAAAGGCCGCAAGACAAAACTTGAAGCTGCCGATGAAACGGAAGAAACAACGGAAGCTGAAGAAGCCGAAGAATAAAAGAAAACACCCAAGCCCCGGGATAACCTCCCGGGGCTTTTTTATTTGTAATGGTTGTATATTTGCAGCACTTTATTTTAGTTCTGACGGCCGCACCCTTTAGGAGTGCGTGTTCTTGAGTTTTGTATTTATCGTAGAGGCGCAATATATTGTGCCTCGTTTTTAAAATGGATAATTAATACTTCATCCCGGCAACTTAATCGCGCTGTTTAAAAAATGTAAATTAAGAAAGTTTAATAACTGAAAATAAAGGGAAAAAAGCAAAAATATTCATCCGGGAATTAAAATTTTTATCAGAAAATCTTTAATTAAACGGTTGTTAAAAATAAAAAAATAAATAAATTTTGGTTTTACAATGCAGAAAAGTGTATAAAATGCAGTAAAATCAGGGGTTTTATGGTTGTTTTTGAAGGATTTTTAAGGCGCTAAAAAGATTAAAAATAATTTAAAAAACCTGTTGACAATAAAGTGTATTTTGGATAATATATACAGGTTTTCAATTGCTCTTTTTAACTTTTATATTTTATACAAATGTATGTATATAAAAAGGCAAAAAGGGCATAAAAGGCACTTTTTGCCTTTTGTATTTTACAAGTTTATGAAGGAGGCTTTTAATTTGCCTACGATCAACCAGTTGGTAAGAAGCAAGAGAACCAAGATGAATGTAAAGACGGCTTCGCCGGCTTTAAGACAGTGCCCGCAGAAGAGGGGCGTATGCACAAGGGTTTACACAGTAACCCCTAAAAAGCCTAACTCCGCTTTGCGTAAAGTGGCAAGGGTAAGGCTTACAAACAAGATGGAAGTATCGTGCTACATACCGGGCGTCGGACACAACCTTCAGGAACACTCCATTGTTCTTGTAAGGGGCGGAAGGGTAAAAGACCTTCCCGGCGTACGATATCACATTGTACGCGGTTCGCTTGACACACAGGGCGTTCAGAACAGGAAACAGAGCAGGTCCAAATACGGCACAAAAGCGCCA
Source organism: bacterium (assembly GCA_029565735.1). Taxonomy (GTDB): domain Bacteria; phylum Oederibacteriota; class PGYV01; order PGYV01; family PGYV01; genus PGYV01. The sequence goes on along the minus strand of JAKQNO010000145.1, from coordinate 3,081 downwards.
AAGAAATAATTAAGTTTATAACATTTTGATACTTAAGGAGCATTAAAAATGCCAAGGAAAAAAAGGTCGGTAAAAAGGGAAATAAAGGCAGATTCAAAATATAACAGCATGATTATCGCCAAGCTTATTAACTGCATAATGTATCAGGGCAGGAAAAGCGCGGCGGAATCAATAGTCTACGGAGCTCTTGATTTCATTGATAAAAAGGGCAAAAATTCCATGGATGTTTTTAAAACAGCCATTGAAAACATTAAACCTATAATGGAATTAAAATCAAGAAGGATCGGCGGCGCAAACTATCAGATACCCGTGGAAGTTAACACGGACCGCAGGCAGTCGCTTGCCATCAGATGGCTTATTAACGCCACCCGCGAACGCAAGGAAAAATCCATGATTGAAAGGCTGGCTCTTGAACTTTTAGCCGCGGAACAGAACCAGGGCGGAGCCATAAAGAAGAAAGAAGATACGCATAAGATGGCCGAAGCAAACAAGGCATTCGCGCATTACAGATGGTAATACGGTAATTATTAAAATAAATTGAAAAGCATAAAATAAATCAGGAGATTACAATGGCAAGGGAATTCCCGCTGGAAAAGTTAAGAAACATAGGAATCATGGCCCATATAGACGCAGGAAAAACAACACTTTCTGAACGAGTGCTTTTTTATACGGGTAAGACGCATAAAATCGGCGAAGTTCATGAAGGCGCCGCTACAATGGACTGGATGGAACAGGAACAGGAAAGAGGAATAACCATTACATCCGCCGCGACAACCTGCTTCTGGAAAGATTACAGGATAAACCTTATTGACACGCCCGGCCACGTTGACTTTACCGTTGAAGTTGAAAGGTCGTTAAGGGTTCTTGACGGCGCGGTTTGCGTGTTTGACTCTGTAAACGGCGTTGAACCGCAGTCTGAAACCGTATGGCGCCAGGCTGACAAATACGACGTTCCCAGAATGATATTCTTTAATAAAATGGACAGAATAGGCGCTGATTTCAAGATGTGCCTTGAAAGCGTTGAAGAAAAACTTGGCGCAAAACCGGTTGCAATGCAGATACCGATAGGCGCTGAAGATAAATTTCTTGGCGTTATAGACCTTGTAAAAATGAAAGCGATTATCTGGCTTGCCGAAACTTTGGGAGCCAAATTTGAAGAAAGGGAAATACCCGCGGAACTTCTTGATGAAGCAAAAGCTTACAGGGAAAAGCTTATGGAAGCCGCGTCTGATTTTGATGAAAAAATAATGGAAGCCTTCCTTGAAGGAAAAGAAGTTTCCGAAGAGGCAATCAGAAAGGCCATCCGCGTAGGCACGCTTTCTCTTAAGATATTCCCGGCGTTCTGCGGCACGGCTTTTAAGAATAAAGGCGTTCAGCCCCTTCTTGATGCTGTACTTGCGTATCTTCCTTCGCCGCTTGACCTTCCGCCTGTTAAAGGGTTTGACCCCAACGCGCCTGAAGGCGAAGTAAGGGAAATTGAAAGAAAGGTATCCGACGACGAAAAATTTACGGCGCTTGCATTTAAGATTATGTCCGACCCGTTTGTCGGAAAACTTACATATTTCAGAATTTATGCCGGTTCAATTCAGTCCGGTTCATATGTTTATAACTCCGTAAAAAACAAGACCGAAAGGCTTGGCCGTATCATCAGGATGCACGCCAATACAAGGGAAGAAATTAAAGAAGCTTATGCGGGCGACATTGTGGCCGGCATAGGTTTTAAAGACACGTTTACAGGCGAAACTTTATGCGATGAAAAAAGCCCGATAATCCTTGAAAAAATGGAATTCCCGGAACCTGTTATATTCATCGCTGTGGAACCAAAGACCAAAGCGGACCAGGAAAAGATGGGCATTGCGTTAAACAAGCTTGCTGAAGAAGACCCGACGTTCAGGGTAAGAACAGATGAAGAAACGGCTCAGACCATTATTTCGGGTATGGGAGAGCTTCACCTTGAAATTATCGTTGACCGTATGAGAAGGGAATTTAAGGTTGAATGTAATGTCGGCAAACCCGAAGTATCTTACAGGGAAACAATTGCCGGTTCTGTCAAGAATATAGAAGGCAAATACATTAGGCAGACAGGCGGACGCGGTCAGTACGGCCACGTCTGGATAGACCTTGAACCGCTTGAAAAGGGCGGCGGTTATGAATTTGTAAACAAGATAGTCGGCGGTGTTATTCCCAGGGAATACATCCCGGCAGTTGATAAGGGAATTCAGGAAGCCGCGGCAAACGGCGTTATTGCCGGATACCCGGTAATGGATATAAGGGTAACGCTGCACGACGGTTCCTACCATGATGTTGACTCTTCGGAAATGGCTTTTAAAATCGCGGGTTCGATGGCTTTTAAAGAAGCTTTCAAACAGGCAACACCGCAGATTCTGGAACCTATAATGGACGTTGAAGTTGTAACTCCGGAAGATTTTATGGGAGACATAATCGGAAACTTAAACTCCCGCCGCGGAAGGATTGACAGGATGGAAAAAAGGGCAAAAGCGCAGCACATAAGGGCTTTTGTTCCGCTTGCTGATATGTTCGGATACGCAACGGATTTAAGGTCATTAAGCCAGGGAAGGGCGATGTACACAATGCAGTTCAGCAAATATGAACCTGTTCCCAACAACATAAAAGAAACAATTGTTGCTAAATTCACAGGCAAAAGATCATAAAGGGAGGCAATAATCGATGGCAAAAGAGAAATTTGACAGGACGAAACCGCACGTAAACGTTGGAACAATAGGGCACGTTGACCACGGCAAAACGACATTAACGGCAGCGTTAACCAGCGTATCAGCGGCGCACGGGCTTGCGACATACATACCGTATGACCAGGTTGCAAAGGCGTCTGAATCGCAGGGAAGAAGGGACTCCACAAAGATATTGACAATAGCGACGTCGCACGTTGAATATAGTTCAGCGGCAAGGCATTACGCGCACGTTGACTGCCCGGGACACGCTGACTATGTAAAGAACATGATAACCGGAGCGGCGCAGATGGACGGGGCGATACTTGTAGTATCAGCAGTAGACGGCCCGATGCCGCAGACAAGGGAACACATACTGTTGGCGCGCCAGGTT
>JAKQNO010000144.1 GCA_029565735.1 bacterium | reverse complement strand
CCCGGACTTTTCGTTGGCATCAAGTTTGTATCTGCCTTTAAAAAGTCCGGGGTCATATGCTGTAAGGTCTTTAGTGCTTTTTCTTGGCTGAATATTCATATACTTCCTTTTTTATTTGCGCCTGATTTCAATGCTTTTTTTATGATTTATAAGAGTCTCTGTTTCCGCCATCTGTTCCGCGGCAGGCCCGAATTTTTCCATGCCCTTTTTTGTCCCCCTGACTATATGCGTGTGTTTCATAAAATCAAGAACAGACAGGCCCGAAAAGAATTTCGATGTCCCGTTGGTGGGGAGGATGTGATTGGCTCCTGCCACGTAGTCGCCGAAAGCCACGGGCGAATAGTTGCCCGCAAAAATAGCCGGGGCATTTGTAATCATTGCTATTACCGCCCTGTCATTTTTTGTTATTACCGTAAGGTGCTCAGGCGCTTTTTCATTCGCTATTATTGCCGCCTCTTTAAGGGATTTTACCTTTATGATAACAGCATTTACAGCCATATCTTTTTCCATGTTTTTCAGCCCGGTTTCCGTAAAATCCGCAAGTTTTTCAGACACGGTAATAAGCACTGAATGGCCATTTATGTGTTCCGCCTGCGCCGCCATGTCAGCCAGTACAAATTCAGGCCTGGCTGTTTCATCCGCTATTATTGTCACTTCTGACGGGCCGTTAATGGAATCTATGCCTATTGTGCCGAACAGGTGTTTTTTCGCGCCGGTTGAATATATATTTCCCGGCCCCACAACCTTATTGACTTTGGGTATGGTTTTTGTCCCGTAAGCAAGGGCGGCTATTGCCTGCGCCCCGCCGGAGCGGTATATTTCGTTTATGCCTATGATATCCGCGGCCGCCAGAACGTAGGGGTTTACTTCGAAATTATAACGCGGCGGCGACACAATGCATATCCTTTTTACCCCTGCGGTTATTGCCGGAATTCCAGCCATTAAGACGGTTGAAAAAAGCGGCGCCTGGCCGCCCGGTATGTATATTCCGGCCGAATCAAGCGGGATGTATTTCTGTTCAATACTGTACCCTTCATTCTTGAAAACATAACCTTTTATGTTGTCTTTCTGCATTTTATGAAACGCAGAAATATTTTTTGCCGCTGTTTTAATTGATTTTATTACGCTTTTATCTATAAGCGAATACGACTTTTTCACAGCATCAGGCGTGACTTTAAGGGATTTAATGGAGGCTTTGTCAAATTTTAACGCGTAATCAATAAGCGCCGCGTCGCCTTTTTTCCTTACAGCATCAGTAATTTCAATCACAGATGCGGGAATCTCCGCTGAAAACGCGTCTATTTTTTTAAGATACTCTTTTATTGCCCCGGCATTCTTTGCCGAATACGTAAAACGCCTTATCATCATATCCTCCGGAATTAATTAAGATTTCTATTGTAAATCAAAATAAGGGTTTATTCAACCGCGAATAAACGGCGTAGCCGCGCTTTATTTTCTGTCCTGCGCGTATGTTATTCTTGCTTCCACGGTTGAAAGATATGTCCTTTTTAACTCGTTCTTTATAAGTTTTGTATCAATTGAAGTGTTGTATTTTGCACTAAGCTGTTGCGTATAATAAGAAATGGACTCTTCGGGTTTTTCAATGATGAATTTCATAAGGTCTTTTTTCTGCTCAAACGTGAGGAATTTAATAGTTTCTTTAACCTTGCCTTTTTCTTTCCGCAGCCTGTTAAGCTTATCAAAAACATCTATTTTAATGCCAAGCTTTTTCTCTATCTCTTTGCCTGTCATACCGGCTTTTTTGAGTTTTTCTATGCTCTTTCCCGTTTTGTTAAGAACCATATTTTCGCTCTTTTTCTC
>JAKQNO010000132.1 GCA_029565735.1 bacterium | reverse complement strand
ACGTTTAAATTTTATACCGTAAGTTCAAGGCTTATCAGGTCTGTTGAAACCGGTTTTGGAAACTCCGGTGTTAATACAGTTACAATACCTAATTCAGTTATAAAAGGATTTGCTGCCGGTACTTATTATTTTGTGATTAATTCTGAAAATAATAAAAAGGCCGCTAAAATAGACAAGATTATAGTGATGAAAAAATAATGCGGCCGGCCGCGTACCCGCTTAAATTTGCGGGAGCGGCTCTGCTTTTTTTGAAAGCCTTTTCGCCTCTTTTTGCGGCGGTATATACAATCTGCCCGTCAGGCTGCGATTATACATCAATACAAAGCGCTTATAACGCTGCATCAACAGGAGACACCCTTGAACTAAGGGCAAATTTAAGTGAAAATATGACCTGGGCAACAGCCGGCAAGTCGTGCAATATTACATCGCAGTCCGGCCAGAGGTTTACATGGGACGGAGCTGACAACAGCGGCGCGACTTTTGTCCTGAATAACATAACTACAGCGCTGTCTGCCTGGACAATATCAAATGTGGTTATGAATCATTCAAGTTCTTCCGGCGGAAACGTAATTGAATTAAAAGGCGGAGGGCAGGTGCATCCCAATGTCACTATTGATAACTGCGTTCTGATGAGGACATCAACGTCAACGGTTAATAATAATATTATTGTAAACACCTCATCCTGGGATACAAATACAAATGATCAGGTTACAATTAACCGTACGGAAATAATAGGAAGCCCTTACTGCAATGGCCTTAGTTTCCTGCAGGCAAACGGCGGAGGCAACACGCAGTATACGTATAATCTTACCAACTGCATTATGCGGAATTTTACGGGAACAATGAGCGCTTTTTATGATGACGTTCCCAATCAGGGGTTAAGGGTGCAGGCGGCCAACTGCACTTTTTTTAACAATAATAATGTTTTGCGTTCGTCCGGTGATTACAGAAATACCGTGGGGTTCATTAAGAACTGCTTATTTTTGGGGAATACCAATGACGTTTATAATCTTCATGATTATATGAAGCCTTATTTTACATATTGCGCCATTTCCGGTTCCGGATACGGAACCGGCTGCCAATACAATCCGGCGCTGACGGAGGTTATGGATGCTTCTGTTTCTTCTCCCAATTTAAGGCTTTCTTCGGCTTCGGTTAAGTGTATTGATCTTGGGACCAACACAGGCGCGCCTTTAGTTGATTTTGACAATAACGCAAGGCCTTTTAACGCTGTTACGGATATCGGGGCTTTTGAAAGAAGGCTTAATATTCCAATGATAAAATCCGCAAATCCGATGAAAGGGACAATCGGGGACACAATAACTTTTTGTATTGAATATACAAATGGCAATAGTGAGACTGTTTCATTTAATATATGGGATACTGTGCCGTATGCCATGGATTATGTATCATGCGAATCGGGGTGCGGGGTAAATTATTACGGCGACATAAAAGTTGTATATTGGGTTCTTAACGGAATAGTTCAGGGGGCATCGGGAATTGTCTGTTTTGATGCTGTTATCATGAGGCTTCCTTAGAATCGTAAAAGCGGTTAGTGCCTAAGTTATGCGTATATGTTGAATTTATACTCGTGTTTTTAAGCTTTTATGCTGTTTATTTCAGTTATAAATATAATCTGCCGCCTTTCTTGTCTGCCGTCGCCGTTTTTGGCGCTATGACAGGTAAGTTATTTAATAAATAAAAAAAGTACACTTGACAAATAGTAGTACTATTTGTATCATGTAGTTACTATGATAAAAAGAGAGTACTGGACAGGGCTTATTCAGAAAGCGTTAAAAACAAGGCCTATATTATGGTTAAGGGGCGTAAGGCGTTCCGGAAAAACCGTACTTTGCAGGGCTGTTGAAGGGGCTAAGTATTTTGACTGTGAAATACCTGAAGTCAGAAAACTGGTATCCCACGAATCGTTTCTAAAGGATGAAAACAGCGGATTAATTGTCCTTGACGAAGTGCACAAGCTTGACAATCCCGCGCAGATTCTAAAAATAGCTGCAGACCATTATCCGAAAATTAAGATAATTGCGACAGGTTCATCCTCTCTTGAAACTATAAAAAAATTCAGTGATACGCTTACCGGCAGAAAAAACACAATAACATTGACACCGGCCACGTTTGAAGATTCACAGAATTTTGGAGTAACAGATATAAAAACCAGAATGCTGTTGGGCGGTTTGCCCCCTTTTTTACTGCAAAAAGACAAGGCTGCCGGACATTACGCGGAGTGGGTGGATTCATACTGGTCAAGGGATATACTTGAATTGTTCAGGCTGGAAAAAAGGGAATCTTTTATTAAACTGGTGGAACTTATACTGAATATGAGCGGCATTATGTTTGATGCCACTAAATTCTCGGATATGTGCGAAGTGTCGCGGCATACAGTGAAAAATTATATGGCAATTCTTGAAACTACAGGCGTTGCCTGTGTTATCAGGCCGTTTGCGGGAGGCGGCAAGAGCGAGATAGTCTCAATGCCCAAAGTATATGGTTTTGATACAGGGTTTGTAACTTACGCCAAGGGATGGGACACTCTGCGCGGAGACGATTTTGGGCTTCTCTGGGAGCAGATTGTACTGAATGAACTTACAGCTGTAATGCAGGAACGCGGGATAAATTACTGGAGAGATAAGGCGGGGCATGAAGTGGATTTTGTGGTAAAGCGCGCCAGAAATTGTGTGGATGCGATAGAATGCAAGTGGCAGTATTCTAAATTGAATGTTACGGCGCTTAAAATATTCAGAAAATTGTATCCTGAAGGCGTGAATTATGTAATTTCCCATGATATCAGCGTGCCAAGGCCGGCTGAAGTATCAGGTGTTAAAGTGAAGTTTATAGGTATTAATGATATCAGGGATATTTTTGGGAAAACGTAACGGATCAATCCGTTCTAAATACAGGCATATCAAAATACAGGTGCGAAAAAGCCCCCGGTAAATTAAAACTGCATTTAATAAAATTATGTTTAATTGACTTGCAAAAACCTTATGATATAGTATTTATACCAACAAATCAGGAGGATTAACTATGGAAAAATGGACGTGTGTGGTTTGCGGTTATGTGTATGACCCTGCAAAGGGGGATCCGGAACACGGTATTGCGCCGGGAACGCCTTTTGAACAGATTCCGGATGACTGGACCTGCCCGGAATGCGGAGCTTCCAAATCAGATTTTGAAAAGAACGCGTAAATCATGCGCGTTGTAATAATAGGCAACGGAGCGGCAGGCGCGACAGCGGCGGAGGAAATAAGAAAAGCTGACGGTTCGTGCGAAATCACGGTGATATCGGATGAACGTTATCCCTATTATTCAAGGCCAAGGGTTATTGAATTTTTAACCGGGAAAATTCCCGAAGAAAAAATATTCATAAAAAAACCGGAATGGTACGCTGAGAACAAAATAGAACTTCTGCTTTCAACCGTTGTGGAAAAAATAGACACGGGCGCGAAACAAGTGAAAGCCGGCGGGGTTATTATAAATTATGACAAACTTGTCATAGCCGCGGGCGCGTCTTCTTTCGCACCGCCTTTTCCGGGCGCCAAAGACAAAGGCGTATTTACCCTGCGCACAATTGACGACGCTAAGGGAATTATGCAGTACGCAAAGGGCAGGAAAAAAGCCGTGGTAATAGGCGGCGGGCTTTTGGGGATTGAAGCGGCCAACAGCTTAAAAGAACACGGATTAAAAGTAATAATCGTGGAAGTCTTTGACAGGCTGCTGCCGCGCCAGCTGGACAAAGAGGCCGCCGGAATTTTACAGAAAAAGCTGGAAGAAATGGGATTAAGTTTTATCCTGAACAAACAGACGGCCGCAATTGAAGAAAATTCCGGTAAAAAAAGGGTAAAATTCGCGGATGACACTTTTGAAGAAACCGATATGGTACTGCTGTCTGCGGGCATAAGAAGCAATTTAAAAATAGCAGAAAACACAGCCATTGAAAAAATGCTTGGAATTAAGATAGACGGCTTTGGCAGGACAAACATTGATTCTGTTTACGCGTGCGGAGATATAGCGGAATTTAACGGAAGGGTTTACGGAATATGGCCGGCGGCGCGCGAACAGGCACAGGCTGTCGCTTCGCATATTACCGGAGGCAGTGCCGAATATAAAGGGACTGTGATGTCCGTTAAACTTAAAGTGGCGGGCATAGAACTTGCGTCAATGGGCGATATTTCCGGCGAAGGTACACAGGCGGAAATAAAAACTGAAAATGACAGCTTTAAGAAAATTTTCATAAGGGATAATAAAGCCGCAGGCGCCATTCTTATTGGTGACACAAAAGATTACGTTAAGATACAGAAAATTATAAAAGAAGGCGGCAATTACACAGAAGCGCTTTAATTAATGGTTGACAAAAACGGGGGAAAGTAATATATTGTAATTATTACAAAATTGTAATTATTACAAAATTGGAGGTAATAAGATGAAAATCGGAAATAAGATGGAAGAAGCAATCAACAAACAGGTTAATGCCGAAATTTATTCGGCGTATCTTTACCTTTCCATGTCCGCAAAATGCACGGAAGTAAACCTTAAGGGTTTTGCCAACTGGTTCTATGTTCAGGCGCAGGAAGAAATGACGCACGCGATGAAATTCTACCGGTTCGTTCTTGAAAGGGGCGGCCATGCAATATTCCCGGCGGTTGAAAAAGTGCGCGATGACTGGAAATCTCCGCTTGAAATGTTTGAAGCGGCGTACGCCCACGAACAGAAAGTGACGGCCATGATTAATAACCTTATGGATATAGCAATTACCGAAAAAGACCACGCGTCAGCTTCCATGTTAAAATGGTTTATTGACGAGCAGGTTGAAGAAGAGGCAAATTCATCGGAACTGGCCGATAAACTAAAATTAATAGGTGATTCAAAAGACGCGCTTTTCATGACAGATAAGGAATTATCATTAAGGGTATTTGTGGATTCAACTGTGACAGGCGCGTAAAACGGAGTTTAAGATGGATGGAAATACGGATAATAAAGAAAAAGAAATAAAAGCGCTTTTAAAAGGGAAAAAAATAAGGCCTTCCATTATAAGGGTGAAGGTGCTTAAGTACCTTCTTGATAACAGGAATCACCCGACGGCAGACCGGCTTTTCAGCGCCCTTGAAAATGACATACCCACGCTGTCAAGGACAAGCATATACAATACGTTAAAGACTTTTTTGGATGAAGGCGTTGTGTCTGAAATTACGATAGAAGACGGCAATTCCAGGTATGACGCTTTTACGGGAAAACACGGCCATTTTATATGCGAAAAATGCGGCGGTGTAAGCGATTTTGACGTTAAATGCGCAACATGCGCGCCGGAAAGCCTGAATGGATATAAAATCAATCAGGAACACGTGTATTTAAGGGGCTTGTGCCCGAATTGCATAAAATCAGGGGGGGATGGAAATGAAAAAAACTTCAGAAAAAAAAGGTGTAAAAAAAGCAGTTAAAAAGCCCGCGGTAAAAAAGGGGGGGCTGATTAAATTAAAAGCAGGCGATACTGCGCCGGCG
>JAKQNO010000025.1 GCA_029565735.1 bacterium | reverse complement strand
TTTATGTGCTGGCTGATTGCTTATAATTTCGCGCCGATGATAATTAAATTTTTCAACCCCGATTACATGGTAATTCAGTACGGCGTGCAGTATCTAAGAATAGTTTCCCCATTTTACCTTTTAATGGGTGTGGGGCTGCTTGCAGGCGCGGCTTTTAACGGCGCGGGTTCAACAAAAACACCGATGGCAATAAATATTGCGGCATTTTTCGCGCTGCAGATTCCAATGGCTTTTTTCCTGTCAAAGAATCCCGCGATTGGCCACAGGGCAATTTTTATAAGCATTGCGGCTGTATTTGTGTTTCAGGGAGTTGTGGGATGGATTCTGTATAAAAAAGGGCATTGGAAGAGCAAGGAAATATAAAAAATGAAGGTCAGATGGTCGGAAGGTCTGAAGGTCGGCAAGAACGAATTGCTGAACTTTCGTCCATCGGTTTTACCGAGGTTGGGTATATTTTTTCACTACACCACGCAATAACGGCAGCTCCGACCTTCTGACCTTCTGACCTTCTGACCCTCCGATCCTCCGACCCTCTGACCTTCCGACCTTCCGACCTTCTGACCTTCTGACCTTCCGACCCTCCGGCTCTTCATAATTCCTCTGCTTCTGTCCTAATTTTATGCTAAAATTATATGTAATAAAATACACCTAAAGGGCATTGATGAGAAAAATTGGTGCTGCTTTTTTAATTGTGCTTTTTTCAGCGTCCTCTGTTTTGGCGTTAAACAAGATACGCACAAAGGATATGGACTGGCATATTTACGAAACCCCGCATTTTAAAATCTATTACTACAAATCCGAAGAACTGCTTGCGAAGTTCGGCGTTGTTTACGCGGAAAAGGCCTTTGAAAGGGCAACGTCGGTGCTTGGCTATACTCCAAAAGAAAAAATTCCGCTTTTTATCTATGAAAATCCCGTTGATTTCGGCGCGACAAATATAACGCTTTCATACCTTGGCGAAGGCACGGGCGGATTCACGGAAGCGTATAAGAACAGGGTTGTGCTTCCGGCAAGCGGTTCTTTAAAGGCGTTTGAAGAGGTTATAACCCATGAAATCACGCATGCCGTCTCTTTTGACATACTGTACGGAGAGGGCATGCGTTCATACGCCACTCTTTATAAAGACCTTTTTCTGCCGCTTTGGGTTATGGAAGGGCTTGCTGAATACAGCGCCGATGATTTTAACGCCCGCGGCGAGATGGTTTTAAGGGACGCGGTTATAAACGACAGGCTTGTGCCTTTAAATAAAGCCGAAGGCTTTTCCCACCTTGAAGAGGTTTACCTTGCATATAAAGAGGCGCAAAGCGCTATTGACTATATATCTTTAAAATACGGCGCTGAAAACATACAGAAAATATTAAAATTTTACACAGATGATGTGGACACGGAAACTGTTTTCAGAAAGATTATGAGGAAAGGCTTCGCGCAGTTTGAAAAGGAATGGGCTTTTTACCTTAAGAAAAAATACTGGGCGCAGATACAGGGGCGCGATGATGCGTCTAAATACGGGCCTTCGCTTACAAAAAACACCCATGAATACCTTGTATATAACCTTGCGCCTTCGTTCTCTCCGGACGGCGGAAAAATAGCGTATGTGTCCACAAAAGACGGCATAGAATCCCTGTTTATAATGAAATCCGACGGGACAAACATTGTAAAGCCGTTTTTATTTGATTTTGAAGGTATTAACACAGAAGGAAACGCCATATCCTGGTCGGCTGACGGCAGAAAAATTTATTTCACAGGAAAAAAACGCGGCAGGATGGTGTTGTTTGAAGGGAACACGGAAAACGGCGCGGTTAAAGAATACGCTGTTGAAGGCGCGGATATAATAAATTCGCCCGCGGTTTCTCCGGACGGCAGATATGCCGCTCTTTGCGGGACAGCAGGCGGTTTTTCCGATATTTATCTTTACGGTTTTGAGAGCGGCACAATTACAAACCTGACCAATAATATTTTTCAGAACAGTTCTGTTTCGTGGTCGCCTGACGGAAGCAGGCTTGTTTTTACGGAAGAGCGCGAAGGCGTATCCATGCTTTGCCTGTATGATGTGAAAAGCGGGATAAAAAGTTTTATAACATCGGCTGAATCCGGCAACTGTGAAACGCCTGTTTTTTCGGGCAGCGATGAAATTATATATGTATCGGATAAAAACGGCATATTTAACCTTTATATGACGCAGCCCGGCGGGGAAAAAGAAAGGCAGCTGACAAACGTATCGGGCGGTGTTTTTTCGCCGTCCGTGTCCAAAGATTACATTGCCTACGCGTATTTTGAAGACGGCTGCTACAACATATATAAATATTTAAGGGACAGCAGGCAGGAATTTTCCGGGCTGCCCCTTTCGTATTACGGGGAAGCGCAGATAAAAAAAGAAAA
>JAKQNO010000060.1 GCA_029565735.1 bacterium | reverse complement strand
CTGATTCTCAAGCCTTTTTATGGCATCTATGTGGTCTTCTTTCAGGACAAGAAATTCCAATCCAAGCCTGTATTTTCCCAGATTTTCATCTTTTTTTATCCATTTTACCTCCGCGAATGTGGCAAGTGGTTTTTTCTCTCCGTCAAGATAGATATCAAGCCTTAATACATCTTCAAACTTAAAGTGCTCGTCGCACAAAAGCTGAATGCCGCATATGCTGATATCGCCTGATATTACATGCTTTTTTTCGGCGGTGAAATTTTCCACATCTTCACCGGCGCTTTTCATAAGCTTATATGCAACCTTCAGTTTTTTCTCAATTCTTGGGTGCTTTCTTTTATCGGAAAAAATTTCTCCCTGCGGCATAAATATTCTCCTGAAATTTAATTTGCTTAAAATCCGGACGGAAACCCTTTTTCTTTTTCTATTATATCCTGCACCTGCGCGGGAAGTTCTGCAAAAAAATCAAGTCCGGTCATTTTTTCAATTTCATCAACAGACACACTGTATGATGCTAACTTTTTATCCGGTTTTTTGTTTTCAATTATCATCCCAAAAGCGTGCATGCCGCCGTCAGCTGACTGATAAAGCATGGCCTTGTAAAAATGCGAGGGCACATAAATGCCGGTCTGCCCAATTATTTTTTTTGCACCCTTTTTATAATCAAAAACCGGGCCCGTTACCACAAACGCCCCTCCCTGTGACTGCGCGAAATTTCTTACCTTTGCTTCCGCTTCCTTCCACAGGCCGCGCTTCAGCCACGGTTCCATCGGGCAGACGTTTGACATAAGAAAAGCTTCTTCAAATGTTTTATCCGAATATGAAAGATCCGCGGCAGGCGCCATTGGGCACCTGTCATACCTGGCCGGATAATCCTCTCGTTTTGTCCTTAATTCCGGCGGCAGAGCTTTATCCTGCCTGAAAGTGCCGTTTTTAAGGGCTTTTTGGGGTATATAGCCCTTTTTAAGGTGGTAAGAAACCCACAACGGATTTTTTTTGCTTCCGCCGTACATAAGCACATACCCTGTTTTTTTAAGAATCCTTCCGCTTCCCGCCGGAGCGCCGAACCTTATGTGCGCTTCCGGGTCAGGCGTGTAACCGGTTAACAGAAAAAGCGGCACCAAAACAAACAGCAGTTTTCTCACTTTAAATACCTTCGCTTTCTTCAAGCACTTTTAAATGTTTCTTTATCTCTTCTTCAAGCGCGGGCGGAAGACCCAGAAGCTTGACATCCATAAATCCGGATACAATGGCGGATACAGCCTCATTTTTAGGAATACCGCGCGACATAAGGTAAAGAATCTGTTCTTCATCAACCTTTCCTATTGCCGCTTCGTGCGACATGTTCACATCCGCGTATTTCGTTTCCAGTTCCGGAATCGCGGAAATAACCCCGCCGTCAGTAAGCATAAGCCCGTCGCATTCAAGGTGAGCAAAAACTCCGGGCGAATTGGCCTTAAGATGCCCCCTTGCTATTACAGCCCCCCCCTTGCTTACGGACCTGCTTGTAATTTCCGCGCGCGTCTCAGGAGCGTTTAAGAAAACCCTTGACCCAAGGTCATAAACCGAACCTTCCGGCGCCATTACAAGTGTGTTGAATTTTGCCACAGCGCCTTTGCCGTCAAGGTAAGCCGCGGGATACATCTGTGTTATCTTTGTGTCCCTGAGCGCAATGTAGTTTGATATGTATGTGCCGCCTTCTTCCACCTTTATTGCCGAACGCGGCCTTACAGTTACATCCTTTGCCCAGTCATGTATCATCGTATACATAAGCTTTGAATTTTTGCCCACGTACATCTCTGTTATTCCGATATGGCTGCCTTCTGCCAGATAACTTGCCGCGGCGCAGCCGTTCATTATATGAATCTCCGCGTTATCCTCAAGTATTATAAGGTTATGGACCTTCTGTTTAATTTTGTCTTTTTTAAGAAAAAAACACGCCTGAAACGGGAAAAAAGCTTTTACCCCCGACTTTACCCTTATGAAATAGCCGGACTGGGTGTCTTCATAAGCGTCTTTTGTGTATTCGTCCTTGTCCTTATCCACCAGTTTCCACATACGCTCATTTAATTCCGGATACTTTACAAGCGCGTCTTTTATGGAAAGCATTTCCACGCCTTCCTGTTTCATGCTGACGTGGTGCACTTTGTCGTTTTCCATTAAAAAAGAGCCGCTTCTTCCGGCTTCATCCGTATTAAAGCCGATATCATCCATCTTCTGCCTGTCTTTTTCTTCTATCTTAATTACGTCTCCCTGCATAATTCACACTCCGTAAATCCATGTTTTTGTATGTGTTTAAACAGCAGCATTGCGTCATGCTTGCACTGAATTTTCCCGTTTAAAAGGGTATAGCCCGCATCCGCGTCAACGTAATCCAGCACATATCCTGTATGGGTAATTATTAAAGCGCTCTTTTTTCTTTCTTCTTTTTTTATGCCGCGTCCAAGCAGCATCCTTATCTTGCCGCCAAGCATAACCATATTTTCAAGGTCAACGCCGGATTCCGGTTCGTCAAGCATTACAAAGTGCGGATTCTGCGCGAACAGCTGCATTAATTCCGAACGCTTAATCTCTCCCCCGGAAAAACCGCTGTTGATGTCGCGGCCGATAAGCCCGTTTAATTTAAGCGCTTCGGCTCCTTTTTCAATATTGATATCTACACCGCTTTTTTTCATTATCTCCGTTAAGACGTCCTTAAGTTTCATTCCTTTTATTATCGGCGGCCTTTGAAAAAATACGCCAATTCCAAGGGCTGCCCTTTCGTTGATTGCAAGCGGATTAAGCAATACACCGTTATATTTTATCTCTCCTTGCGTTATTTTATACTGCGGGTATCCCATAAGCGTCATAAGAAGCGATGTCTTGCCTGAACCGTTTGGCCCGAAGAGTATATGTGTTTCACCGTCAGGGATTGTTAAATTAATGCCTTTTAACACCTCTGTTCCGTAAATGGAGACATACAAATCCTTTATTTCCAGCATTGTTTTATCCTTATCGTTTTAATTAAAATTCACAGAGATATTTTATCATAAATAATTACGATTTGGAATTTTTCATAGACGAAACATTACGTTAACTATATCTGTTAATCATACCTGATAACATTTTTGCAATTTCTTCCACCTGAAAACTTAATTTTTTCCATTCAGTCTCTGATATTAATCCCTTCCGTTTGCATATCTCCAGCAGAGGCACGCACTCATGCGTGGAACCCCTTGCTATAAAAAAGAAACTTTTCTTGTCGTTACCTGTAAATTTTCCGTTTCCCTCCGCAATATTCAAGGGTATTGATAATGCAGCACGATTTATTTGGTCAACAATATAATAGTTGCCTCTTGGAAAATTATCGGTCAGGTTGGAAATCTGTTCAGCAAAATCCACAGCTTTTTGATACACTTTCAGGTTTTCAAATATAAACGCCATTCTATATAACCCCCTCTATGAAGTTATTTCGGAGATATACTATAACAAAACAGAATTATAGGCAATCAGGAAATTACTTTCAGAGTGGAGAAAGGCAAGGTCTTTCAGAGAGGAGATAGAAAAAAGGTGACCGAAAGGTGGTTTGAGTGTTAATCAATATCAGGCGGCGAGCGCCCTTGGTTTATCTCCTATCTACTCTCTCCTATCACCTTTCTCGCCAAAATAAAAAAGCCACCTGAAAATCCAGAAAGGAGAAAGTAGAAAGGTGACCGAAAGGTGGTTTGAGTGGAAATCGGCAGTGGTCTTGATTGTTTTTGGTTTATCACCTATCTACTTTCTACTCTCACCTTTCTCGCCAAAATAAAAAAGCCGCCTAAAAGGCGGCTTTTTTATTTTGGCGTCCCCAGGGAGAATCGAACTCCCGATACCGCCGTGAAAGGGCGGTGTCTTAACCTCTTGACCATGGGGACATTATCTTAAACTGTAATTTTTGTCCTGTAAAACCTGCAAATTATATTATACGGCCATACATTTGTCAATAATATTTTACGGTTCCTGGCGGTTTATTCCCATTGCCTTTTCATACAGGGCCACATAGTGTTCCGCGGAACCTTCCCAGGCAAAATCCTGCTTCATTCCGTTGTTCATTATCCTTTTCCAGACAGTCCTGTTCTTGTACGAATCCGCAGCCATTCTTATGGCGTGCAGCAGGTCCCACGGGTTGTATCCGGAGAATACAAAACCATTGCCCTGCCTTGTCTTAAAATTATACTGTTTTACCGTGTCGGCAAGACCGCCGGTTTCCCTTACTATCGGGATTGTTCCATACTTAAGCGAGATAAGCTGGCCAAGGCCGCACGGTTCAAAACGCGACGGCATTAAAAACATATCCGACCCCGCGTATATATTATGCGCTATTTTATTGTCAAATTTGATATTTACACCGAGTTTTTCCGGGTATTTGGATTTTAAATGGTTAAACATGTGGTGATAGCGTTCTTCGCCCGTGCCAAGCAGGACAAACTGAATGTTAAGCCTCATCATATCGTCAATTATCGCGGCTATAAAATCCAGCCCTTTCTGATCGTCAAGGCGCGAAACAAGCCCCAAAAGCGGGACCCCTTCAATATATTTAAGTCCGTTTTCTTCCAAAAGCTTTTTCTTTACGTTTTCCTTTTCTTCAATTGTTTCTTCGCTGTAATTGCTGTAAAGCAGTTTGTCTGTCCTGGGGTCCCACGCGGAATAATCTATTCCGTTAAGGATTCCCACTACATCCTGCTGGCGGTTTCTTAAAACGCCGTCAAGGTTGTAACCGAATTCCGGCGTCATAATTTCTTCGCGGTATTTTTCGGATACGGTGTTTACTTTATCGGCAAAAACAATGCCGCCTTTCATAAAATTCACCATATCGTAAAATTCTATCTTGTCCATCGTGAATATGTCCCACCACAATCCCGCGTGCAGAAGCTTGCTTTTGTCAAACGCCCCCTGATACGCAATATTGTGTATGGAATAAACCGTCTTAATATTTTTATAGAATTCATCGCCGGAATAAATGGTCTTTAAATATACCGGTATAAGGCCCGTGTGCCAGTCATTGCAGTTTATCACATCCGGCTGAAAACCTATTTCTTTTATCATTTCCACAACCGCGCGGGAGAAGAATATGAACCTTTCCGCGTTGTCCCAGTATTCGCCCTGTGGTGTCCTGTAAAGTTCCGGCCTGTGAAAGAATTCCGGATTGTCAATAAAATAAACCGGTATATCCGTTCCCGGAACCGTGGATTCGTGTATTTCACCCCTGTGGTTATAAAGTGCTATATCAACGTTCACCGCGTATTGGGTCGGTTTGATGCCGAATTTCTCTCCGTTAATGCATTCGTATCTGGGCATTACAATCCTTACATCGTGCCCAAGTTCGCGCAGGGCTTTGGGAAGCGCACCCGCCACATCCGCAAGCCCGCCTGTTTTTGCAAAAGGCACGACTTCAGAAGCGGCGAACAGGATTTTAAGCTTTTTTGGTGATTTCTTTGCCACTTGATTCTCCGGTTTTTTAAAAGGGCCCGTGACCGGGCCCCTTTTTATCCTTTAAAAAATTACATCACAACTTCTATGTTTACTTCCTTTTTATTCTTTTCAATAGGGACTATGTTCCCTTTAATTTCTTTTCCGTCAACAGACATCTTTTTAATTCCCTTGCTTGCCTTGGACGGGTTCTTTACCGTAAAGTTATACTTTGTGCCCCTGAACTCCCTTGACACGGTGAAGCCCTTCCAGGATGAAGGAATGCACGGGTCAATCATAAGCCCGTCAAACGTCGCCCTTATGCCAAGGATATACTGTGAAATCGCCACAAAGTTCCATGCGGCGGTTCCGGTAAGCCAGCTGTTTTTTGCCTGGCCAAAATCCTTATGCGCTTTTCCCGCTATCATCTGCGAGTAAACGTAAGGTTCTGTCCAGTGCTTGTCCGCTATTTCATTGTTTGCCGCGGGCGCGATTGTCTTCCAGTACTTAAACGCGTTTGCCGCCCTGCCTGTCATTGCTTCCGCTACCATAGCCCACGGATTTGTATGGCAGAAAATAGCCGCGTTTTCCTTAAGCCCGCCCGGGAAAACCGAAACATAACCAAGTTCCGGATGGTATTCAGAAAATGCCGGGTCAAACAACACTATGCCGTACTTTGTATCAAGGTGCTTCTTTATGCTGTCCAGGGTAATTTCGGCCCTGTCGCCTTCGGCAACCCCTGTCATAACCGCCCAGGTGTTGGATTCAAGCCATATCTTGGCTTCTTTGCTTTCATTTGTACCAACAGGCGTTCCGTTGTCATCAAACGCCCTTAAATACCATTCGCCGTCCCACGCTTTTTTATTGATTCTGTCCTTCATTTCGTCAGCCATATTTTTGTATTTTTCAACGTCAAGAACGCGGCCTGAACGCTGCGCAAGTTCGGATAAAAGGTTGGCGCCAAGCACAAACTGGCACGCTATCATCACCGAAACGCCCATACCCTTGGGTCCGGAAAGGTTAAGGCAGTCATTCCAGTCCGCAAAACCGGCTTTGGGAAGCCCGTGGTATCCGGTGTTGTTCCATGAATATTCAACCGCTTTCTGAATGTGTTCATACATTTTTCCCTTGCTTCCGTCATTGTAAGGGACAATTTCATCAAGGAACCTGATATCGCCGGTCTCTTTAATATAATTGTGAACAGCCTGCACAAGCCACAGATGGTCGTCGCCGTACCCTTCCCTGCTTCCTTTTTTGGTAAGCGGAGAATAACCGTGATGCGCGCGCCCTTCCGGAAACTGCACCGACGCAATATCAACAAGCCTGTCATGAACTTTATTTGGTATCATATGGACAAATCCAAGAGTGTCCTGGTTGCTGTCCCTGAAGCCCATTCCCCTTTCGCCGCCCGCCTCATAATATGAAGCTGAACGCGACCAGTTAAACGTGGTCATACACTGGTACTGATTCCAGACGTTAACCATGGAATTTACCGTCGGGTCCGGCGTTTCACACTGGTATTTCTGAAGGTTATTTTCCCAGTATCCGGCAAGAGTTTTTAATTCCTGGTCCACAGCGCCTTTTTTGGAATATTTTTCAAATACTTTTTCTTCCTTACCCATATCATCACAATAACCCAGCACAAATGTCACTTCTTTTTCTTCTTTTGCCTTAAGGTTGACATTAATATGAAGCCCTCCAAAAGGAGCCCAGCCCACAGCAAGAGTGTTGGAGCATTTTCCGCGTTCAACGGCTATTGGGTTTGCTTCTCCCCTGTAAGGGCCGGTGAAATCCTGCCTTACGCCGTCGTAGCTTGCAACCTTTTTATCCGCCCAGAAATAGGCAAACTGGTGTTTGTGCATGTTGTAAAGCGTCGTATGGTACATCGCGTTGTTTTTAAATTCCGTGCGGCCTATGTTAAGGTTATACTGAAAATCCGTCATGTCATTCATGGCATCCCAAAGGCAGAATTCAACGTATGTAAAAAGGGACATCTTTCTTGGTTTGGATGAGTTATTTTTAAGTTTGATTCTCCAGATTTCGTGGGCCGCGCCAACGGGCACAAAATATGTGGCCTCTGACTGAATCTGGGAATATTCCGCCTTAATCTTTGTGTAGCTTAAACCATGGCGGCATTCGTATTTGTATTTTTTAAGGTCTTTGTTTGTGGGCTGCCAGGAAGCTGACCAGTAATCCTCTTTATCATTGTCCCTGATATAAATGTACCTTCCGGGCCTGTCCGACGGTACGTTATTATAACGGTATCTTAAAATCCTTCTCTGCGCCGCGTCGCCATAAAAGCTGTATCCGCCGGCTGTGTTTGACATAAGGCCGCAGTACTTGTCAACGCCAAGGTAATTTATCCACGGAAGCGGTGTGTCCGGCCGCGTTATAACATACTCCCTGTTCTTGTCGTCAAAAAATCCGTATTTCATCAGAGACCTCCTTGAAATTTTGGCGCCTAAAAAGACGCGTTGATATTATATACGAGTTTTTAAAGATGGCAAGTACAAAAGCGCTTTTGTTTAAAAATATTATGAATAAGGGACAGGAGAAGAATCTTCCCCTGTCCCTTATCTTAAACTATATCAGCTTAATTCTATGCTTAGAATTTTCCGATGATTGAAAGGTACTGAACAGGCGTTAATTCGTTATAAACATAAGCGTAGTCAAGGCCTATGAAATACCACCTGATTGAAGCGCCTATGCTCCAGTCAGCTGCCTGCGCAAGGCCCGATGATATTTCCCCGTAATTCTTGATACCGCCCCTTACTGCAATCATGTTGTTCCACCAAAGCTCGCCGCCGGCGTGTACGATAAGCTGGTATTTTGTATCAAGGTCAACAGAAGCTATAATATCAAACTGTCCAAGTTTAAGGTCATATGCTATACCGGGCTTGATGTTAACAGGAACTGTTTCCGTGGCTCCGGACGAAACGCCGTTTGCCTGCCAGGAAAGCGTTGTGTAAACATCCTGAAAGTTAACGCCGATTGAAAGGCCGTTTAAATCCTTTACTAGGTCGCCCATCTTAAGATGAAGTCCAAGGTCTATGCCAAAACCGCTGTAGCTGACTTCTGTTTCAGAAGTGCCTGATGTTGTTCCGTCAGAAACAACCGCCGGATAGTTTCCAAGCAGTATTTTTACCGTGGTACCCGCTGAAAAACCTGACGCAATTGACCTTGCGTATGCAAGGTAAACTGTGTTATCCGCGTTTTCTTTCAGCCCTTCTATCTGTATCGGGTTGCCAAGGTTGTCAACCGCGGAAAGCTGAATTCCGCCGATTGCCTGCCTTAACCAGCCAAGGCCGAAGGCTCCAACCTGGGGGCTTACATTATAAAGAAGGTTAACGTAACTGTATTTTGTGTCCAGGTCGTTTATTTTTGTCAGCTTTACGCTTGATACTTCCACGCCCTGAACATTGGCCATACCGGCCGGGTTCCAGTAAGAAGTGGAAGCGTCATTGGCAATAGCCGCAAAAGTTCCGCCCATACCAAGCGGCCTTGCGCCCACGCCTATTGACATTGCTTCTCCCGCAAAATCTCCCTCGGCAAAAACCGCCATCGGGGCCAGTACCACCAGCATTAAAGCCATAATTTTCGTTAATAATTTCATAAACTTATTACCTCCTGAAGGTTATTATACTAAAGCTATTTCAGTCTTTGGGTCAAAGAAGTGCGTCTTGTTCATGTCAAACACAAGCTCTATTTCCTGGTTCACTTCAACGTCCGCGTCCACGTCCATCTTGGATATGAACGGCGTCTTGCCTGTCGTTAAGTACACAAGGTTTTCAGACCCAAGCATTTCAACAACTTCTATCGTAGCGGTCAGCGAATTGTCCGCGCTTGCGTTCGGCGCGTACACCTTGTCATATATGTCTTCCGGCCTTATTCCCATCACAATCTCTTCGCCGGCTTTGCCTTTTAATTTTTCAGCCTTGTCTTCCGGTATCCGCACTTCAAAGTTTTCTTCATTAAAATACAGCCCGCCCTTTTTCTCTTCTATCGTGCCTTCTATAAAGTTCATTGACGGGCTTCCTATGAATCCCGCAACAAACTTGTTTACAGGTTTGTCATACAAAGACTTTGGCGGCGCTATCTGCTGCACTTCGGTCGCTTTCATTACAACTATCTTTTCGCCCATGGTCATGGCTTCCACCTGGTCGTGCGTTACGTATATCATTGTCGCCTGCAGCCTTGTGTGAAGCTTTGAAAGCTCCGCCCTCATCTGCACCCTTAACTTCGCGTCAAGGTTGGACAAAGGTTCGTC
>JAKQNO010000047.1 GCA_029565735.1 bacterium | reverse complement strand
CGTCAAGCCTTAAAGCGCTGTATTTGCCGTAATCAAACACTGTTGTATTAACCGCTTTTAAAGAACCCTTTGAAATGCCAAACTCGGAACTTATGTTTCTGATTTCATTTCCTTTAAATGAAATCATTCCTGATTTTATTATCGCGGAAGCCGCCGGAGTCACAAGCGTGCCAAAAGCGGAGATATTTACGTCGGCCAATCCGCCAAATTCTTTTCCCGTTGTAATCTTATCCATCTGCAGCTGCTTAAGTTTAAACAACGCGTCAATCTTTTTATCCTTATCAAGGCCTATTTTCCCTTTACCTTCAACCCTTCCGCCCGCAATAAATCCCGACAGGTTCTTAAGCTGCACCGCTCCGGCATCGTAAAGCATATCAGCGCGCAAAGATTTTACCGGCGCATCGCCAAGCGCGCCTTTATCCCAGAAGAGTCCGCCTTCAGCTTTAAGGCCGCTTTCATCACCCTTAAAATTTAACGCCGCCCTTAAATTCCCGCTTAACACATCACTGTTTATCTGCCCGCCTTTTATTTCAGACAGGCTGAACACCCCGTCAAATTTCGGCTTGCCGAATAAATCCGACGCCTTTCCCTTAATCACGCCTTTTCCGCCGTAAACATCAAAAGTCACCGCGGATATTTCCGCGGATGAATCAGCCATTCCGGCAGACGCGGATATATTTTCAACATAAGGGCCGTTTAATACCTGTACAGAGCCTTTATCAACAAGCGCCTTAAGAGAAATCTTCATAAGCGCCGGATTGAATTCTTTGCCGGTTATTTTGCCGAAAATCGAAATGGTTCCCGATTTTACCTGCGCCTGCTCCGGCGGGACCGCGTAACCAAGCCAGTTGGAAAGCAGCTCATCTTTCAGGGACAAATTACATATAAACTCGCCTCCGCCAAAAGGCTGCTCGTAACCGATGCTGAAATTTTTCCTGTCGCTGTTTTTTGTCCTGCCGGCAAGAAATATTTTAAACCTGCTGTTTTTGCCGCTGATGCTGAACGTCCCCTTAAGCGATGTTATTTCCGAGGAAAAATTCCTGTCGGCATCCAGAAATTTAATCGCTCCGTTTTCTATCAGGATTCTGTTTATAGGTATAGGCAGGTTTGCGTTGACTTTTTTTGCAGCGGCCGTAGGAGGAACCCCGAAACCCTGTTCAAAAAGTTTTGAAATATTATACTGCCCACCTGTTTTTTCTATTTTTAAAACCGGGCCGTCGACAATAATATGCGAAAGCAGGGTGTCAATATTTCTTTTTTTCAGAAAGTAATCAACAAGATTCAGGCGGATTACGGTTTTTTTAATAAACGCAATTTCACCCGCGGCGGCCGTGGTCCTTGCCGCGGGGATGGAAACATTGCTTATTATGATATTGTCAACAAAGCCAAGCCTTATTGAACCTATTCTTATGTTCCTGCCGGTATTCTTAAAGAGTTCCGCTTCAACATAATCTTTCGCGTAATCGGTGATAATACCGCTCTTCATCGCGATTACCAGCGCCGCAGCCAGAACACAGGCAACAGCCAGCAGTATTGTCAGAACGCTTCTTAATACTTTCAAAGGTTATCCTTGAATACCAGTTTTTCTTCTTCCCTTTCCACGTCTATCTTCTTTGACCCTTTAATATTGCCCTCAAGAATCTTTTCCGCCAGCGGATCCTCCAGAAGGCTTTGTATTGACCTTCTTAAGGGCCTTGCCCCGTACATAGGATTGAATCCTTTTTCCGCTATAAGTTCCCTAGCCGGCGTTGAAATATTTACTTCCATGCCTTTTTCTCCCAGCCTTTTTAAGACATCAACAAGCATTATATCCACAATTTTGCCCACGTCTTCTTTTCCAAGCGGATGGAATACTATTATTTCATCCACCCTGTTTAAAAGTTCCGGGTTCATCGCCTTTTTTAGGTCTTCCATCACATGTTCTTTCATTTTGTCGTAGGAAATCTCATCCACGGCCTCGCGTGAAAAACCAAGAGTCTTGCTTCTTTCTATATGCTTTGAACCTATATTGGAAGTGATGATGACGACCGTGTTCTTAAAATCAACAACCCTTCCTATGGAATCCGTAAGCCTGCCGTTTTCCAGAAGCTGCAGAAGTATGTTGAAAACTTCCGGATGCGCCTTTTCTATTTCATCAAAGAGCACCACGGAATAAGGCCTGCGCCTGACTTTTTCGGTAAGCTGGCCGCCGTCCTCAAAACCCACATATCCGGGGGGCGCGCCTGTAAGGCGCGATACCGCGAACTTTTCCATATACTCCGACATATCAATCCTTATCAGCGCTTCGCGGTCCTCAAAAAGAATGTCTGCAAGCGACCTTGCCATTTCGGTCTTGCCGACGCCTGTGGGCCCAAGAAATATAAAGGAACCTATGGGTTTGTTTGGATCAGCCATACCCGACCTTGAACGTCTTATCGCCTTGGAAACAGCCACAATCGCTTCCTGCTGGCCTATGAGGCGTTTTGAAAATTCCTCTTCCATCTTTAAAAGTTTTTCCGATTCTTTTTCTTCAAGTTTGTAAAGAGGGACGCCTGTCTGCTTTGAAATAATATACGCAATGTCTTCCGCCTTCACGACCGGCACGTTTTTCGACTTGCTGCTGTCAAACTTCTTTTTCATTTCCACGCGCCTGCGGTTAAGTTCGTTTATCTTATCCCTGAAGCCCGCGGCTTTTTCATACTCCTGCGCTTTGGCGGAAGCTTCAAGTTCCTTGCGGACCTGCTCTATTTCTTTATCCAGTTCCCTTATGTCATCAGGAAGCGTGGTCGCGTAAAGCCTTGCCCTTGCACCCGCCTCGTCAATAAGGTCAATCGCCTTGTCCGGAAGAAAAC
>JAKQNO010000040.1 GCA_029565735.1 bacterium | reverse complement strand
TGAAATTCATTACCTTAAGTTCCCGCCAAAAATAGGGGAGACATGGACGGAAACATCCACCGGCGTCGTGAAATTACTGGGTTTGTTCCCGATAAAAGTACAGAGCAAAACTAAATTTATGCTTGATTCACAGGCAGACGTGCTGTTGTCGGGCAAACCTGTGCATGTATATATTATAAAGAGTGAAATTGACAGGGGAGACGGTAAAATTTTTAAGGAAGAAACCTGGTACGGCGAAGGAGTGGGGCTTATGTATTCCGACACGGAAACATACACACTGGAGCTTCTGGAATATATACCCGGTAAAATTTAACTCGCATGAATTTTTAAGTTGCTGTTTTGTGCCATTTAAAACACCATATTCCGGGGCAGATAATTCTTTATCACAAAGCTTTTTTTTGTTATAATTTCAGCAGTTTTAGGGATAATTTTTTATACTTTTGGAGGGAATATGAAAAAAAAGGCCAAAAAAGCAGGCAAGCCTGTTTCGGTTAAACACAGAAAAAAAGTTAAGCCGGTTATGGAACCTGCTGTTACAATACCGGAGACTCCGCAAAAAACCAATCTGTTTGTAAAACTTTTTAAATTCCTGTTTGCCGTTATATCTTTTCCTTTTAAAGCCGCGGCAAAACTTGGGAAAAAGACAAAAATGGCTATTCTGGCTTTAATCGGCGCGGCTGTATTTTTGGCAATGGCGGGTTTTTCCTGGATGACCCAGCCGCTTGCGGCTTTTTATGCTGTTCTTTTTCTTCCTTTTGAATATATCAGAGTGGCGCGTTTTGACCTGGTGCTTCCGCCGTATTTTACAATAAATTTATTGATATTTATCCTTTGCGCGTCATGGTTCATAAGGCAGCTTCCGGGTAATATTAAACAAAATGTCAATACCGGCAGCGGCTTTAAAATCAGGCTGACAATTCCTTTGGTACTTGCGGGCTACGGAATACTTATATGGCTTTTCCTTAACGACAGGCATTATGTGGCGCAGAATATCCTGTTTTTCTCTCTTATCATAATTTGCGGCCTTTATTTCGCCGGTCTTGACCTTAAAAATGAGCCGGTTAAAGATACGAATGCTTTTCCCGGAGGCAAAGAATTCGGCGGGCTTCTTATTTTCTCGTTTGTGATGCTTGTGGTATATATGTTTGACTGGAAATCGTGGAGATACTCCTTTATAGGAGATGAATACGCGTTCTATGAATATGCAAAGGGTATGATAACCGGTTCCAGCCTGCCTAAAATGCTCTATGAAGACGGGGTATACGGGTATCATCCTGTATGGAGTTCGGTATATCAGTCGCTGTTTATGCGTTTTAATCCCTTTTTTGGATGGAAATTAAGCACTGCGTTAATACCCGCGGTGGCTATAATTCCTTTATACCTTTGGGTAAGAATGGTCTTTAATAAAACCACAGCGTCTGTCGCGGCGGTTGCATTTGCTTTCGCGCTTCCTGTGCTTGCTTTCGCGCATCTCTCGCATAATAATATTCATTCAATACTGCCTCTTGCGGCCGGCATCCTGTTTATTGAACTTGCCATACGCAGGAACTCATATTTCTGGACTTTTATGGCGGCGGCGGTAATAGGGATGGGGTGTTACACTTTTTATTCCGGAAGGCTTGTTCCTGTGTTAGGGTTAATATACTGGTTTTTTCATCCTTTAAGGAAGCAGTATTCCTGGAACAGGATTGTGCCCGGGATTCTTGTGTTTATTGGGACGATAATATTTATTATTATAAATCCAAAGTTTATTGACCATCTTACAATGCAGTCTTTCGTGACCGGCAGCGAAATATCAAACCCCGCGGACAGGCCTTTATTCGTGATAATGAATTATTTCCACGCGTTTTTTGCCTTTATCTACAGGGACATGATGTCGCACTATGTGCCGGGCAGAACAGCGGATTTGTTAAGCGCGGCCGGAATACTGGCAGGGCTTGCGTGGGCTGTTGTGGCTTTCTTTAAGGACTGGCGCGCAAGGTTTTTGCTTGTCGGCTACGCGGCGCTTGTGTTTTTTATAGGCGCAATTGTGCAGTATAACTACCCGCCAAATACAAGGCTTATTTTTCTTTCCCCCATACTTGCGGTAATTGCCGCGGTTGGCCTTACAAGGCTTGCGGCGGCTTTATCCAAAGGTAAAAACGCTCCAAAAATTTATAAGGCCGTTATTGTTTCGGTGATGGCCGGTATTATTGCTTTAAGCGCTTATAAGTTTTATGTTTATATGCCAAAAGTAATGCCGTATACCGCTGAAGCTGTAGCGGTAAGATATATTCTTGAAGAGGGTAAAAAGAAGAATATTGTTCTTGTTTCAAAGGAATTTCATATGTTAAACCTTCTTTCGGACCTGTATGGCTTCAGCAAAAGGTTTGAAAGGATGGATCCGGAAGTATTTGAAGCGGTTTTAAACAGGGATGAATTAAAAGGGAAATCTGTCATTTTATCCGCGCCTGTGGCTGGCATGAAACCCGGCATAGAAAACCTTGTAAAGGACGGGAAGATTTTATATAACGAGATGCACAGGCAGATATTTTTTGTATATGATTTTTCTGATGAACAGTATTATGCCGCGTTTAAGGAATATTGGAATACGGGAAACACTTCGTATGTGGTGGAACGCGGGCCCATAAAACCGGCTGTTATTCGGGGCAAGCTTTACGCACCTTCATTTGCAAGGCATGAACCAAGAAGGAAAGCGGCCGTAAGATTAGCTTCGGATAAAAAGACAAATATTTTTTCCGCTTTGTCAAAGGTAAGCGCCCAAAGCGCTGTAGAAACAGTGTCCCCCGGTTTTGAATTTAAGCCGGCTGATAATTTTTCCGGCATCTGCAAAAACACTGATTATAAAACGCCGATACCGCTGCGCGCGGCAAAGATAACAAAGATTAAATGCGAGGCGGAATTTGACACGCCAAGCGATATTGCGGTGTCGCTGGACGGCGGAAGGCTGTTTATAGCGGACGGAATGGCTTACAAAGTTTATATTTTTGAAAGGCAGGAAGGCACGTATAAACTTAAAAAAACCATATCTATGGCAACAAAAAAAGGGATGTTTGGGGCGGTGGACGACAGGCCGCAGAACCTGAAAGAACATACTTATCTGGAACTGGACCAGCAGGCAGGCATGCTTTATGTGATGGATGTAAATAAAGACACCATCAGGCAGTTTGATTTTGAAGGTAATGAGATAAAGACAATAGTCTTTAATTCTTTTGTTCACGGCGCAAGAAGCATAGCGCTTTCAAATGACAAAGGAATGTTTGCGGTTTCTTCGCCGGGGAAAAACCTGCTTGTATTTGTTAATGTTAACGGGCAGCCTATGGGCTATTACGCCACAACCACGGGCAGCTCGTGCGGGCAGATGTCACAGCCGTGTTACGTTGGCTTTGATTCAAAGAGGAACCGTTATGTTCTGGATACCATAAACAGAAGGGTGCAGGTATTCAGCCCGGATATGAAATATATAAGGTCTTTTGAAATAGGAACAGCTTCCACCATTCACGGGCCGCAGATAAAGATATTTGAAAATACTCCGGAACCCTTTATGGCGGTATCCATCCAGTATTCAAAGAGCCTGCTTTTAATCTCGCTTGACGGCAAGAAAGCAAGAACTGTGGAAATGAGGGGGGATAACATGAATTTTTTAAACCCTTCGGCAATGGATGCTGATGTGAACGGCAATATTTATGTCCTTGACCCAAGGACAAAGGAAATAGCCAAGGTTGAACTCCCCCCAGACCCGATGAAGTAGGCAGGGATTGTATAAATAGTTATTTTAGTTTCTGCTATTTATTGCAGAGGCGCAATACATTGCACCTCGTTTTAATTGAATAACTAATGTTAGTGGGTTTGGGATTTTGGGCTTATTTTAAAAAATATTTAAAATTTACTGCCTTAAATTATATAATCCCTGTAAAAAACGGAGTATATTGTTGAAAATAAATAATCTTATAGAATTAATTAATATCACACAGCGGGGTTTAAAAAAGAACGCGCTTACAGCGGTTAATGTTTCCCTTACGCTTCGAAACTGGCTGATAGGATATCACATTGTCAGGTATGAACAAAAAGGTGAAGACAGGGCAAAATACGGAAACAGACTTATTCAGGAATTGTCAGACAGGTTAAAAACCAAGAATATGAAAGGTATGTCTTTTACTAATTTGAATATTTTCAGGCAATTTTATCTTGCATACCCTGAAATTGGACGGATTATTAATAAAAAGCCGTCAAAACTTCTTTTTGATTCCGAAAATAACATTCTTCAGTCACTGACTGAAGAATTGGCCGCAGTGTCAAAAAATAACAAAACAGGCATATTAAGAACCAAAAAACTTCTGGCGGTATTTTCGTATACGCATTTTGTGGAACTGCTTAAAATTGATAATCTGTCAAAACGTATATTCTATGAGAATGAAGCTGTTTTAGGCAATTGGTCTGTAAGGCAGTTAAAAAGGCAGATGGGTTCACTGTTATATGAAAGGGCTGTGCTTTCAAAACGTAAAACTGGGCTGATAAAAAAAGCGGAATCTGTGCCGGATAAGTTTAATATTGAAGATACAATTAAAGACCCGTATATTCTTGAATTCGCAGGCTTGCGGGAAAAGCCGGAATATTCTGAAAATGACCTTGAAAGCGCGCTTATAAATCATATACAGGAATTTCTTATGGAACTTGGCAGCGGATTCTGTTTTGAAGGCAGGCAGTACAGGATATCGTCCGGGGGAGAGCATGACAGGATAGACCTTGTTTTTTATCACAGAATCCTTAAATGCCATGTGCTTATAGACCTTAAAATAAGGGAGTTTTCACACGCAGATGCGGGTCAAATGAATTTCTATATAAACTATTTCAGAGAAAATATAATGAAACCCGGGGATAACCCGCCGGTAGGGATAATATTGTGTACGTATAAGGATAAGGCAAAGGTAAAATATTCCACAACCGGGCTTGATAATAAGATGTTTGTTTCCAAGTATAAAGTATTTCTGCCGTCAGAAAACGAGCTGCTGCACGAACTGGAGAGAGAAAAAGAGGATTTTTTACTTAAAGAAGAAGCGGCTAAATATGGGGAACAGGATATATGTGAGATGAGCAAAAAAAGATTTCAAAACATGAAGGTATAATATAAATAGTTTCGCAGGATGGTTTTGTGGGTTCGGGATGACTTTAAATTATGGGGAGGTTCATTGGTGAAAAAAGTACAAATTGTTATATTGGTTATTATAGTTACTATTATAGCGATTATTAAAATAGGTGATGTTTTGTTAACGGATTTCATGTGTGGCAATGAAATACTTGCAGAGTCTGTTTCGCGAAATGGGAAAGTGAAGGCTGTTATTTTTGACAGGGGATGCGGAGTAGGTTCGTCGGATTCCACACAGGTAAGCTTAATAGCAAACGGCAAAAAACTCAAGAATAAGCCAGGGAACATATTTGTTAAGAGCGGAAAAGGTAATGTTAAAACTATTTGGCTTGATGATAAAGTTTTGCTGATTCAATTTACGGATGCGTTAAAGATATATAAACAAAAGAACACTTACAAAGGCGTAAGTATAAAATATGAATATGCGCACCTTTAAGCCAAGGTGGAGCGGGGAGGCAAGGCGTTGCGGGAGGCAAAAATGAAAAAAACAGACCTTATGCCGGTGATGTTTTTTGGGCATGGCAATCCAATGAACGTCATTATTAATAATAAATACTCGCTTGCGTGGGAAAAAATAGGCAGGGAAATTCCAAAACCAAAAGCTATTTTGTCTGTTTCCGCACACTGGTATGTACCTTATGTAATGGTGACTGCGATGGAGCAGCCGCCCACAATTCATGATTTTGGAGGATTTCCTAAAAAGCTTTATGATAAAGACTACCCTACGCCTGGCTCGCCTGAACTTGCAAAAAAAATAATAAAACTTTTATCACCTGTAAAATGCAGCCCTGACAGTGACTGGGGAATTGATCACGGAACGTGGTCAGTTCTATGCAGGGCATTTCCAAAAGCAGATATACCTGTCGTACAGTTAAGCATTGACGCTTCCAAACCCGCTAAATTTCATTTTGAACTTGGAAAAAAACTTGCGCCTTTAAGGGAAGAAGGCGTGCTGATAATAGGCAGCGGGAATGTGGTTCATAACCTGCATGCTTTTGCCTGGGGAGAGCATGAAGTAAAGCCCTTTGACTGGGGGGTAAGGTTTGAAAAACAGATTAAAGAATTGATAAAGAATAATAAGGAATCAGAGCTTGCCGATTACCTTAAAATGGGGGATGACGCACTGATGTCAGTGCCGACGCCGGATCACTATCTTCCTTTATTATATGTAATGGCATTACGGCAAAAGAATGAACCGGTGACTTATCCGGTTGAAGGTTTTGACGGCGGGTCAATTTCAATGCTTTCAGTAAAATTGGGATGAAAATGAATATATCAGTAATCGGCACAGGCGGGGTTGGCGGATATTTTGGCGGCAAATTATGCGCGCTGCAGGAAACCAATCCCGGCATAAAGGTAAGTTTTCTTGCCAGAGGAGAGCATCTTGCCGCCATAAAACAAAACGGCTTGCTGTTAAGAACCGGCGGCACAGCCGCTGTATGCAAACCGTATCTTGCGGCGGATAATATTGATGAAATGCCGCTGCCGGATATTATCCTTTTATGCGTAAAAAGTTACAGCCTTAATGATGTCCTGGAAAAGCTTAAATCAAAAGTAAACAATAATACAGTTATACTGCCTCTGCTTAATGGCATAGATATATATGAAAGGGTGCGCGGTGTAATTAAAACCGGAATTGTTCTGCCGTCCTGTGTTTACATTGGCACATACATAGAAAGTCCGGGAGTGATTGCCCAAAAGGGCGGCGCCGCCATTATAATGACAGGCAAAGATCCATTACGTCCGGATACAGCAGATCCTTTTAGTAATATTTTTCCGCCTGCCGGCATTGAGTATAAATGGCTTTATGACCAGTATCCTGAAATATGGGGTAAGTTCATTTTTATCGCGGCATTTGGAATGGTAACAGCCGCATACAATAAAACCATTGGCGAAGTGATTGCGTCTGCGGAACTTAGCGGGATTACCCGGGGGATAATGAATGAAATAGAGGGTATAGCAAAGGCGAAAGGTATTAATTTAAAGCCCTCTATAATAGAAGAAGCTTTTAAAAAAGCGCAGGGATTTCCTCCGGAAACAAAGACATCTTTTCAGAGGGATTTTGAAATAAGCAATAAACCTGATGAAAGGGATTTATTCGGCGGTTCTGTCATAAGAATGGGAATGCAATATAATACCGCGACAGATGCAACTGCAAAGATATATGAAATTATAAACAAAAATAAACCTATTTTTTACTGAAAAACACGTATATTTTACTGATATTTATAAAATATTTATTGAATCTCAATAAAAAGTACTTGACAAACAACTAATTCTCCGCTATATTTGCATCAATAAAACATAAGGAGGATTAGATATGAAGTACTTTGGTAAAAGGTCAGTATCTTCGGTAATCAGTATTCTTTTAAATGTTTCATGGTATCTTATTCTTGTATTGGCAGTAGTGGGGGTTATAGCAATAAGCGCAATTATCTTCTCGCCGCAGATTCAGAATTTTATCTCTTCGGAAATGGCAAAGGATGCTGTTAAGAACGCCAAAGATTTAGCGGAATGGAACGAGTTCATGTCGGTTCCTCTTTTCGTCAAGATGCTAATCTTTCCTTACGGCATCGCGGTGGTTACGTTCCTTCTTCTAATCATCCGCAAGTCGCGCAGCCTTTTTGAAAATTTCAGGAATGATGTGGTATTCAATACCGGAAACGTGCGGATAATTGCTGATGCAAACAAACTGCTGATTGTCTTTTCAATTATCACATTTAATTTCAGCGGGCTTTTCACGTGCGTGCTTCTTCTGATGCTGGGCGAAATATTTAAGAATGCTTCCGCGCTTCAGGAAGAACACGACTTAACGGTATAAGGAGGCGCATATGAGCATTGTATTCAGGCTGGACCGTGTAATGGCAGACAGAAAAATATCGCTGGGCGAACTTGCCAAAAGGATAGACCTTACAGATTCAAACCTTTCAATATTAAAAACAGGAAAGGCAAAAGCAGTACGCGTGGAAACACTTAATTCAATATGCAGGGAACTGAACTGTCAGCCGGGCGACATAATGGAATATAATCAGGACGAAAAATAAAACAGGAGGGTTTATCATGGCAAAAGCAAAAGCAAAAAAAACAGCAAAAGAAGTTGGCAGGGAAATAGGGGAGACAATAGGCGCGGAAATAGACAAGGAAAGGGAAAAGGGAGAATGCTGCGAAAAAAAGAAAGTGGTTTACAAAGGCGGCGGCAATGCGGTTTATGGTCTGGGTTTTATAGGCGCGGCAATATATTTTATTCAGTATGCCGATGGTTTCTGGATGGGAGTGCTTGGCGTGCTGAAAGCAATAGTCTGGCCGGCAATACTTATTTATAAATGGCTTGTAATGTCCGGAATGTAAAATAGTAGAAAGCAGCTGGGCAGCTAAGCAGCTAAGCGGATAGGTTTAGATCTGGCAGGCGCGGGTCTTTCCCGGCCGTCGCAGCAACAAATATGCTATGGCGGAGACGGCAGCCCGCGGCAGTTGATGTAAATTTGACAGGCATCCAAGCTTCTATGCTTGTTAATGTCGTTGGCAATCGTAAGCCCGCGGCATTAAACCGCCCCTGCCGCGGACACAGCAGGTTAGCGCGGCGCATACTGGAAAAACACACCCAACCCCTGCAAGGTGTTAATCTGATTTTCGAATCTCGAATTTTCGATATTTGTTCTTACTTCCGACCTTCTGACCATCCGAACATCTGACCTTCTGTTTTTTTTGCTTGACTTGAAGTGTTTCGTATTGTAATATTATCAAACCTTAAGGGGAAACCCTTATGGCATATAAAATAGGAAGAAGAAGCCATCGCTTCTCACCCTTGGGGGCCACAGGCGCCCGGGTTTAAAAATGATAAATTTATCATATTTAAAGGATGGCATTTTGTCATCCTTTTATCATTTCAGGAGGTGCAATATTTCATTCACTGAATTAAAGGTTAACGAGCAGATCAGAGCTTTTGAAATGAGGGTAATTGAGGAAAATGGCAATTCACTTGGTATTCTCAAGAAAGACGAAGCGCTGAAACTTGCGGACTCACGTAACCTGGACCTGGTGGAAATAAGCCCCAACGCGAAACCGCCGGTCTGCAAACTGCTTGATTACGGCAAATTTAAATACGAGCAGCTTAAAAAAGACAAGGTGGCAAGAAAAAATCAGATAATAATAGTCGTAAAAGAGGTTCAGTTCAGGCCCAATATTGACAAGCATGACCTTGGAATAAAGCTTACCCATGCCCACGAATTCCTTGAAAAAGGGTTCAAAGTAAGGTTCGCGATTAAGTTCAGGGGAAGGGAACTTGAATACAAGGAAGTAAAAAGTAAATTCCTTATTGACGAAACAATGAAGGCGCTTTCTGATATCGGCGAGCTTGAAAATCCGCCGGCAACGGAAGACAGAACGATAATTTTCCAGATGCAGCCAAGAAAAAAATAACAACATAAAGGAGAAATTTCATGAAACAGAAGTTAAAAACAAATTCATGCGCTAAAAAAAGGTTTAAGCTTACGGCAAAGGGCAAAGTTAAGTTTAAAAAACCGGGCCTGCGCCACCTTCTTCACCAGGAATCAAGCAATATTAAAAGGCCTAAAAGAAAAAAAGGATATGTTCCGGAAAATCAGGCAAAAGCCATTAAAAGCATGATGCCTTATTCGTAACAGAAATTTTATAAACCGATAAAAAAATAAACGAATACTATCAGGAGGATCAGATATGCCGCGCGTTAAAAGAGGAGTAACATCAAAAGCAAGACATAAAAAGATATTAAAACTTGCCGAAGGTTTTTACGGCAGGAAGAAGAACTTATGGACAAAAGCCAAGCAGCAGGTTGAAAAGGGCTGGGTACAGGCATATAAAGGAAGAAAGTACAAAAAAAGGGATTACAGGACCCTTTGGATTGCCAGAATCAACGCCGCCTGCAGGGAAAACGGAATTTCCTACAGCAGGTTTATTGACGGCTTGAAAAAATCCGACATTATGCTTGACCGCAAACAGCTTTCAGAATTGGCAATAGCCGATCCTGCCGCCTTTACAAAGCTTGCAAAAATCGCGCTTGAAGCGGTTGCGGCTGCAAAAGATAAAGCCGCGGCTAAATAATATCATGCGGCCGGTAAAAGGGCAGTTAAAGGTTTAAGTGGCCAAAAATGGCTGAGCAATTACGCTCTATCCGAAGAAAGGTAATTGTAGAGAAGGAAAAATTAAAAAGGGAAATCGGCACAGCCGCGCTTTTCAGCGCGGGCTACGGAAACGTCGGTTCTTCAATATATTACGCGCTTGGCGCGACTGCTGTATTCGCGCTGGGCGCTTCTCCCCTTGCCATAGCCCTTGCGGGCATTTTCTTTGTCTTTACGGTATGGAGTTTCTCCGAAGGCACGGCTATGATGCCGTTTGCCGGAGGCGCTTCGTATTTTTCAAGAAAAGGCTTCAATGAATCCGTAAGTTTTTTCACCGGCTGGGTGGACCTTTTGTGTTATGTGGTAACCATAGCCATATCATCCTATACTGCCGTGAAATACCTTGCGTATTTTATTCCGGCACTAAAATATCCGGTTCCGGTTACAATCGGCAATTTTGCGTTTCAGACAAGCCCTCACTTTTTCAGCATAATGGCCGCCATAATTGTTGTTACCGGCCTTATGGCTTTAAATGTAAGGGGTGTAAAAGAAGCTACTTCCTTTAATATATTCTTTGCAATTCTTGATATCGCAACCCAGGCGCTTTTAATTATCCTTGGCGCAACGCTTGTCCTTAATATAGGAAAGATTCTTTCTTATCCTTACCTTGGCCCGGAATACTGGCCGACATTAAAAGGATTTGTACAGGGTTTTGCCATTGCAATGATTTCATACAGCGGCATAGATACAATTTCACAGATGTCAGAAGAAGCTTATGACTATAAAAAGACAGTCCCGAAATCATATTTCCTTCTGATAATAGTTGTTCTTATCATGTCTGTCGGCCTTCCTGTTATAGCCGGCAGCGTTATGGATCCAAAAGAACTTGCCACAACATGGTCTGAAGACCCTATAGCCGGAATAGCCTATTACATGCCGGATATAGCCTTGTTTGGACTGAACATAGATTTAAGCGCGATTCTGGGACCGTGGATAGCGGTACTTGCGGTTTCAATTCTTCTTATGGCGACAAATGCGGGTATTATGGGCGCGTCAAGGCTTGCGTATTCTATGGGGCAGCACAGGCAGCTTCCGTCGGCGGTATTTAAGCTGCACAGAAAATATAACACTCCTTTTGTGGCAATAATATTTTTCAGCCTGTGCGCGGCAGGGCTTTTATTCGTGGGAGTATTTTTCAGGGATATTTTTATAAAACTTGCAAGCCTTTACGCTTATTCCGCCATGCTTATTTTTACCATGGCGCATGTTTCAATTATTGCTTTAAGGATAAAATATCCTGATCTGGAAAGGCCTTATAAAACAAAATTTAATTTAAAAATTGCCGGAAAAGAAATCCCGATAACGGCGGTAATAAGCATCTTTGTGAATATGTTTGTCTGGGTGATAATAGCGACAGGCGACAGATGGACCGGCAATATAGGCATAATCTGGATAGTGGGCGGATTTGTCCTTTATGTCATGTACAGGAAAAAACATAAGCTGCCCGTGCACGAAGAAGTGACTATTGAAAGGGTGGTTGAAGCCGCCTACCAGCCGGTTGACTTTTATGATATAATAGTCCCCACAGTGGGGGATCTTGACGCGGAAATGATACAGGCCGCGTGTAAAATAGCGCAAAGGGATAAATCAAGGATACTGGCAATTTACGTCATAGAAGTGCCGATGACTCTGCCTGTTGACGCCGTTATACCGGCGGAAAAAGAAAAAGGCGAACGCGCGCTTGACCAGGCGGAAATGATAGGAAAAGAATACGGCGTTGAAGTTGACACGAAACTTGTGCAGGCCCGTTCAGCAGGCAAAGCGATAGTGGAAGAAGCCGTAAAAAGAAAGGCGGATTTGATTCTGCTTGGACACCCGCGCAAGACAAAGGCTTCGGATATACTTTCTGGCAGGACCATAAATTACGTGGCTCAGAACGCGCCGTGCAGGGTGTGGGTGGATGTCGCGGAAATGCGCGATACCGAACAGATTTCCGGCAGTGAAGCGGAGCTTTAATAACACGGATTTAATTTGATATGCGGACCATATCAGGAGGAAAAATGAAAATAGTAATTCTTGGCTGCGGAAGGCTTGGCGAGCGCGTGGCTAAAAAGATGGAAAAAGACAAAAACAACACCGTGATAGTCATGGATAAAAACTCCAACGCGCTGAACCGTCTTGGAAAGGATTTTACGGGCCAAATAATACAGGCCGACGGCACGGATATGCAGGAATACACGGAAGTGATGAAAGAAAAAACCGATATTTTCATAGCGCTTACAAACAGCGACAATACGAATATAATGGCCGCGGAAATCGCGAAACAGAAGTATAAAGCGTCAACCGCCATTGCAAGGGTAGACGACCCCATAAGGGCCAAGGCATTTGAAGAACTTGGAATACTGACTTTCTGCCCGACCACGCTTGGGGAAAAGAAAATCGCGAAACTTGTTGAAGACTCCAGCAAAAAAGAAGCGGAGGCCGAAGATGAAGAATGAAAAAGATTCCCCCGTGGAAGAACAGCTTTTTGTAATTGTAGTCGGCGGCGGCAAGATGGGATACAACCTTACAAAACTTCTTATAAAAGAAGGGCACGAAGTGCTGCTTGTTGAAAAAGACAGGACCAGATATTCGGAGCTTGACCCCGAACTTGGAGAGCACGTATATATGGGCGATGCCGCGGAATCTGAAACTTTAAAGGCGATAGGAACCAACAGGGCCAATGTAATGGTGGCCGTGACCGGCGATGACGCCACAAACCTTGTAATATGCCAGATGGCAAAAATAATGTATATGATACCGCGCACCATAGCCAGGATTTCCAATCCCCGCAACGAGGATATTTTTTCCACGCTGGGAGTTGATGCCGTGGTGAACACAACAAAGATAGTCAATTCTCTTATAGAAAAAGAGGTTGATTCCGGAATGCTTGTGCCTGTCCTTGAAATGAAGGGCGGCAAAGTGGAAGTCCTTGAAACCGAAGTGGATTCTGATTCCAAACTGATTAATAAACAGATTAAGGAAATAAAAATGCCCGAAGACTGCCTTATTGTGTCCATAATAAGGGAAGGTGAAGTGGTATTTCCCCACGGAAATACGGTGATTCAGAAAGGCGATTCCCTTATGGTTATGATTTCCAAACAGAGAAAGGCGGAGCTAAGGAACATTATTTCATGAAAGATACCGCCGCAGCGAAAAAAATTTTTCTGATATATTCGGCTGCCGCGGCTGTAATATTTGCCGCGATAATGCTTGTCTATTCGCGGGGGATATCGGCGCCGCTTGATGACGCCTTTATTTATTTTCAGTACGCCAAAAATACTGCGGCCGGGCACTTTATGGAATACGTCAGGGAGGAAGGGTATTCTTCCGGTGCCACCAGTTTGTTTTACGCGCTTCTGCTTACGCCGTTTGCCCTTGTGTTCAGGGGAGAATCCATAATTTATGTGACATACATAATCGGCGCGGCTTCTCTTTTTTTCACCGCGTATTATATCTTTTTGTCTGTCCTTAAACTTACTTCAAAAAAAGAATATGCTTATCTTGCCGCTTTTGTATGCGCGGCCAACGGCAATGTTTTATGGGGTTATTTTTCCGGCATGGAAATAGGGATGTTTGGCGCTTTTCTGGCGGCAGCATTCTATTATCTAATGGTTAAGCCCGGCACTTTAAAATCCGCGGCCGCCCTTACGCTTTTGGGCCTTATAAGGCCGGAAGGGTACGCCCTTGCGATGCTGCTTGTTTTTTCAAGGATTGCAAACACACTGATTTCGCGAAAAAAAGAAAACCTTTATGTTTATATAATTCCCGCGGCCGTAGGTTCCGTGCATTATATTTTAAACTTTATATTTACCGGCGATTTTATGCCCAATACAATGAGGGCAAAATCAAACTTTTCCCTTTTTTATTTCGCGCATACGGATATCGCGGCGCAGGGGTTTGCACTGTTTAACAGGTTTATTGATATTATATTTAACGGCGGCGCGGAACATTATTTCCCCAAATACGCCTTTTTTGTCTTTCTTTTAGGCGTGCTTCCGGGAGCTTATAAAGAAATAAAAAACAAAAACGCCGGTGCGTTTACAAACGGCATAATTATGTTTTTTGCCGGTGTGCTGCTTACTGTTTTTTCAAGCTTTGCCACGGTTCATAATTACAGGTATACAATGCCGTTTACGGTCGTGTATTCGGTGTTTCTGATTTACGGCGTTTTTATAATAATGGAAAGCATGAAATTCAGGACAACAGGGGGCAGAAATTTGTATTTTGGCGCTATTGCGGCTTTGCTCCTTGTCTTTAATTTGTTTACAGTTGCCGCAAACGCCGTAAATTTCGGGCGCGACTGCAGGGACATCAAGTCGCAGTCAATTTCAGCGGGCCGCTGGATAAAGGAAAATATAAAAGATGACGCGAAAATAGCCATAAATGACGCGGGTGCAATCGCGTTTTATTCCGAAAAAAGGGTGTTTGACCTTGTGGGCCTTGTGACCAACGGGCAGGCGCGCATATTCCAGAACGGAAAAGCGGGCGTCTTTGAGGAAATAGAGCGCGTTAAACCGGATTATTTTATGGTGCACGTGGGCTGGTTTAATTATGAACCGTACACAATTTTTAAAAAACCAAGGCTTAAAGAGTTTAATATAAAAAGGGAGCCGCCATATTTTGTGGTGGGTTCGCCGGAAGTCTGCGTAGCCGCTGATTTTTCGCTGTTTAACAGCGGTGATACGATGAAAACAAAAGGGGCGTTTGAAGGTAATTATATTATTAAAGATTCAATAGATGTATGCGACATGCGCTCCGAAGAAAAGCATAATTATAAAATATGGACAAAATTTGTATCCGAATATCCCGGCAACCTCCTTGAAGAAGGCTCCACAGCGCAGGCAGCGCCCGGGGAAACCGTGCTTGACGCCGGCAGGATAACCAGCGGCGGCGAAGAATTCACGGTAAGCGGGATTACTGCCGGAAATGATTTAAGGATAGCCCGGCGCGCTTTTGATCCTGCGCTTAACAGCCTGATAATAAGCGTTGACGGCGTAAAAGCCGCTGAATGGAAAACAGAGGAAAAAAAGGGATTTAACGAAATGTTTATTGACATACCCGGAGGCTTTATTAAAAACGGCAAAGTCAAAGTACGTATTGAAGCGGCAAATCAAAACAGGTATAATGTTTTTTATTACTGGTTTTTGCAGAAGGAGAAGGGTGAATGAAAAAACAAAAAAGATTTTTTGAAGGCCTGCCTTTAAACGCGCTTGCGGCCGCGGCAGTTGCTGTTTTTTTTGTGCAGGTGCTTCTTATATTGTATTACAACAACTTTAACCTTACTTTTGCAAATATAGAAACCTTCAGGTCGTTTGAAAAAGCCGCTAAATTCGCGGATTCGGGTTTTAAATCGTTTGAGGCAATTGGCGACAGCAAAGAAACGCAGGGAATTCTTTACCCCGCCGTTATAGCTGCCGTATATAAACTGGCAGGAAAATCGTCGGTTATAATTTTTGCATACATATTCGCGTTTGCGGCTTTCTTCATATCAGCCGCCGCTTTCTATAAAGTGAGCAGGGATGTCCTGCCTGAGGCAGGGCTATGGCCGGTGCTTTTAATATTTTCCACGATGCCTTATGTAATTCTTGGTTCTTACAGCGGCGGCGACGGAATGCTTGTATTATTATTGCTTTCTTTAAATCTGTATTATTCGGTTTTTGGCGTTAAAAACAAAATGTACACAGGGGCGCTTATTACCGGAATTTTACTGCTGCTTACAACAAGAATAGGGATGGTTTTTGGCGGTGCCGCGTTAATATTCGCCGGCTATAAATATATGGAAAATAATTTTAAAAAAGAAGCGCCGCGCGTATTTTATACGCTTTTGGCGCTTTCTTTTATCCTGTTTTTTGTTTTCAGCGCCTTTACTTTTATTGATAAGTTTGCCATAGAGAGCCTTCAGGAAAAAGGCATTCTTAACACAAGGACTTTTATGGCGGACACCTTTTTTAAGGACGGTTTTTTGTGGTCAAAAGCTGTCTGCCCTTTGCTGGCATTATTTTTCTTTTTTGCTTTGTTTACCGGCACTGCCAGGGAGATGGCGGAAAGAAAAAGCGGATTTTATTCCTACGCGGCATTGATAACTGCTGCCGCGCTGTCAGTGGAAATGACAGCTGTATTTTCGGATGTAACCGTGACGCACCTTTACATAGCCCCGTTTTTTTTAATACTTGGAACAGCAGGGCTTGCGGGGGCGGCGGAAATTTCAGGGATGCTTGCGGGCAAGGATAAGAACGGTAAAAGCGCGCTTTTTTACGGTGTTATTGCTTTTATAATACTTTTTAATTTTCTTTTGTATTTCAGCAGGGCGGTTGAAAACAACAATAAAATAAAATTTATAGCTTATGACCGCATTGTGTCAAATTTTGTTGAAAGGTGATAAAAATGGCTAAAAAGAAGAAAAAAGCAAAAGGCAAAAAACAGCCGTCAGGCATTTTTAAAATTCTTAATTCTTTCGGGCCTTTTAATATCGCGGCCGTGTCTCTGGGCCTTGCTTTTATAGGGCAGTATTTTCTTTATACAAGAAGAATGCTGGGCAT
Source organism: bacterium (assembly GCA_029565735.1). GTDB lineage: Bacteria > Oederibacteriota > PGYV01 > PGYV01 > PGYV01 > PGYV01. Next base: position 80,138 of record JAKQNO010000040.1, on the reverse strand, counting down.
GGGGCTTTTGTTTTATGCCATAGCTGTCATAATTTTTCTTCTTGCCAATAAGGTTTCAAAGGATAAAAAAGACCCGCTATCAGGGCCTCCCGCGGATGAAACAAATCAGGCGGCTGTAAAGGGGAAGAAGAAAAGTTTTGACTGGAAGAAAGCTGAATATGCCGTCTTTGTTTTAATTGTACTGCTTGCCATATTCTACCGTGTCTATATGATAACGGAAACCCCGACCGGGTGCTACCGCGACGAGGGCCAGAACGGCAATGAAGCCATTAATATAATGAACGGCGTGGAAATGGACGGAACAAAACTGCCGGTGTACATAGAAAGATGGACACAAAACGCTGCAATGTTTATGTATTTTATCGCCGCTATGTTTAAAATGTTCGGAATAGGAGTGCTGCAGGAAAGGTTTGTATCGGTATTATTGGGGTCCTTATCAGTGGCCGCAATTTTTTTCCTGCTGCGTTTTTTAACGGGCTGGCGTATGGCGTTGGCAGGAACTTTTATACTGGCGGTAATGCGCTGGCACGTAAATTTCAGCAGGATAGGGTTTCTGGGTATTTTTACGGTGCTTTTATTTATCACGGCTTTATATTTTGCTTACAGGGCTTACAGGCACCGAAAGCTTTCTGATTTTATAATGCTTGGCGCCGTTACGGCATGGTCGCTGTATTCATACATAGCGGCAAGGCTTATACCTGTAGGGCTTGTGGTTTTCTTTTTGTATCTTATATTAAAGGAAAAAGGTTTTTTAAAGAAAAACTTAAAAAAAATGGCGGCCGCCGTGCTTGCTTTTATGATAGTCATCGCTCCGCTGGGGACATATATAGCAAAGAACTTCGGCGCGTTTATGAGCAGGACTTCAACGGTTTCCATATTTAACGACGGAATGTTAAAGGCAATCGGCGGGCCTTACGTGGAAAAAGACGGCAGCGTAAAACACTGGTCCAAGATGTATGCCCATAATCTTAAAAATACGCTTCTTATGTTTAATTATATAGGCGACGGCAACCCAAGGCATAATTACAATACAACCCCTATGCTTGATTTTGCCACGGGGATATTCTTTGTGCTTGGGTTCGCGTACATACTGGCGCGCATATTTAACCCGCATTATTTTCTTTATGTGACGATGTTTCTAGTGATGCTCCAAGCCGGGCTTTTGTCAATTGAATCCCCGCAGGCTTACAGGACAATAGGGGTAATACCGCTTGTTGTAATTGCTGTTATTGTGGTTTTTGCGCGGTTACGTTCAATGTGGATTGAACAGTACGGAAAAGAAACCGGAAAAATATTCACCGCGGCGCTTATTGTGCTGCTTGCGTTTATAGGCTATAAAAATTACGACCAGTACTTTAACGGCTGGGCAAAAGATTCAGGCGCCTGGGCGGAATTTTCAACTGACGAATATAATATGGGGAAATATTTAAAAGAACTTGGCCCTGACTGGGTCGGGCTGGTCCTGCCTTCGTGGTATGACAGCTATACCTTTAATTTTGCGACGTATCCAAATGTAAACTTTGAAAAATTTGACCCGGCTGAATGGATTCCGATAAAATCAAAGATTCAGAAGAATTACGTCTACATACTTGACGTTTCATACCTTCCGTTAAGGTCGGTGTTTGAAGGCATGTATCCGGGAGGCAAGTACACGGATTTCAGGCACAAGTACGGGAACAGAATACTTTACTTTACATATGAAGTGCCGTATTCAGAGGTGAAAAAGTACCAGGACAGGGCTGTAAAAAGCGGATTGATTGGGCGGTATTACAGGGACGACCACAAGAAAAACTTAAAGCTTATGGAAAATCACTGGAAAGGGCAGACTGTATTTTCAAGACTTGACCCTTTCATCCTGTTTAACTGGACAGTTGACCCGATTATGGGGCCTTTTTCGGTAAAGTGGACAGGTTATATCAATATTAAAAAAGCCGGCAAGTATGAATTTCAGACAGTATCAAATGATTATTCTGATGTTTATATTGACGGGCGTAAAATTGTTGAAAATCCCGGCGGAGGCGGCGGAATAACAGGCGCATCCGGTACGGTGAATTTATCCGCGGGACGGCACAGCATAATGGTCCGTTATTATGAAAGCGTAAATTATTCCAAAATGCAGTTCTTCTGGAGGCAGCCGGGCGAAGAATCTATGGAGGTGGTTCCAAGTGAAGTCCTTATCCCGGAATAAGAAAAAAATAAAAGAAAAAGTAATGGTCATTATGCCGGCGTACAACGCGGCAAAGACCCTTGAAAAAACATATAAGGACCTTCCTAAGGATTATATTGACGAAGTGATACTTGTTGATGATGTCAGCAAGGATGAAACCGTTGAAGTGGCAAAGAAACTTGGAATAAAAGTCCTTGTGCACATACAGAACAGGGGATACGGCGGAAATCAGAAGACCTGTTATATAGAAGCTTTAAAAGACGGGGCCGATGTTATAGTCATGCTGCACCCCGATTATCAGTACGACGCGCGGCTTGTGCCGGAAATGATATCGCCGATAATAAACGGCCACGCTGATTTTGTCCTTGGTTCCAGAATGCTTGGCGAAGGCGCGTTAAAAGGCGGAATGCCGTTGTATAAATATATCGCAAACAAACTTCTTACTTTCTTTGAAAACCTGTGTTTTGGAAAACACTATTCGGAGCTGCACACGGGTTTCAGGGCGTACAGCAGAAAAGCGCTGCTGGATATACCTTTTACTTTGAATTCCGATGATTTTGTATTTGACACGGAAGTGCTTGCCCAGATTGAAACAAGAAAATTCCCGACAACGGAAATACCGGTTCCCACAAGGTATTTTAAAGAGGCGTCATCCATTAACCTTGCAAGAAGCACAGTGTACGGGCTTCAGACGCTTTCTATAATGTTTCAGTTTCTTTTTAATAAATGGGGGATAAAAAAATATCCCAAGTTCAATAAAAAGCTCTTTGATGTCATATCCCCGTTTTACGTTAAAGAGATTCAGAAATCCGAAAGAAAAAAAGGAAGAAAAAATGGTTAAAAAGAAAAGGTTCTGGATTGGCATAATTGTAACGCTTGTCTGCCTGTATTTTGTTTTTAGGGGGCTGGACATTGCCAGAATATCGGAAATTCTGAAAAAAATTAATATCTGGATGCTGCTGGCAACAGTTGCGGTATACCTTTTTGGGTATTATTTAAGGGCGATAAGGTGGCACCACCTGCTGAAGCATATTAAAAATTTCAGGCCCGCGGAACTGTTCCCGTACCTTGTGATGGGCTTTATGGCAAACAATATTCTTCCGGCAAGAGCCGGGGAGTTTATCAGGGCTTATCTGGTAGGCGCGAAAAAAGGTATTTCTAAATCTTCCGCTTTTGCGTCAATTATGATTGAACGTGTATTTGACGGGCTGGTAATGATAGGTTTTTTTATAATAGGTTACGGCGCTTTTCATTTTGTTGAAAGGACCGTGACAGACCCTATTTCCGTGGAAATGTTCGGGAGGGTATTCGGCACAAAAGACGCGGTTACGATTTTTGCCGTGCTTGGAGGCGCGGTTTTTATCGGCATTTTTACGGTAAGCGTGCTTCTTATTTGGAAAAAAGAACCTACCGTGAACTTATTACATAAAATATTTTCAAAATTTCCCGGAAAAATCGGCGGGGCTTTTAACAGCCTTATTGACACTTTCATAGAAGGGCTTGGCGTGCTGCGTTCAAAGAGCTCCATTTTTATGGTTTTTTTCTATTCCGCCCTTGCATGGACAATTGAAGCGGGCACGTATTACGCTCTGGCGTACGCGATGGGCATACACATCAATTTTCTGCTTGTCTGCCTTATAATGGCTGTAGCGAATTTCGCGATTATGGCGCCTTCCACATCCGGCGGGGTGGGGCCGTTTGAATTTTTTGGCGTGGGCATAATGCTTTTATTCTCTTATCCCAAGGAAGAAGCCACGGCTTATATTGTCATAATACACGCGATGATTCTTCTGCCCATAATACTTCTTGGGCTTATATTCATGATGACAGAAGGGCTTGACCTTAAAAAAATAGCAAAAGCAAAGGAGGAAGAAGCAAATGCGTAAGGTGTTGGCGGTATTTTCGGTAATTGTAATGGCTGTATTAATCGCGTCATGCGGGAAGGAAACAAAAAAAGCGGAAGTACAAAGCGCGGAGGTAAAAGTGGAAGCTGCATCAGCCGGAAATCAGATTGCTGTTATTGAAACAGAAAAAGGTACGATTAAGTTTAAGTTTTTCAGCGAAGACGCGCCGGGAACGGTGGCTAATTTTATTAAACTTACTGAATCAGGATTTTATAACGGGCTTACTTTTCACAGGTATGAACCGGGTTTTGTAATTCAGGGCGGCGACCCCAACGGAAACGGAACGGGCGGGCCGGGTTATAACATAAAAGCAGAATTCAACAAAAATCCGCATCTTGCAGGAACTGTTGCAATGGCGCGTTCGGCTAATCCCGACAGCGCCGGAAGCCAGTTTTATATCTGCCTTGCGCCGGCGCCGTTTCTTGACAGGAACTATACGGTTTTTGGCCAGGTGACAGAAGGTATGGACGCTGTTTTAAAATTAAGGGCGGGCGATAAGATGACAAAGGTAACAATAGAAAAATAAGGCTGTAATTATTAAAGCCGCGGATGCGCTATTGCGTGCCGCGGCTTTTTTTATTACGGCACTTGTTTTAATTTGTTTTTCCTTCCGTTCCTCTGTCTCTTGCGCCTTGCAGGGGTTGGGTATATTTTTTCAGTGCGCGCCCCAAATTGGCATTCTTGCAGGTAAACAATCGTGAAATCAACACTATGTTAACGTCATTGGCAATCGGGAACTCCCGGGACATACGAATTTGCCGTCGCTGCATTAAACAGCCCCTGCCGCATAAATACTATGTTAGCGCGGCACACCCTGAAAAAACACACCCAAACCCCGCAGATGCTAATCTAATTTTCGATTTTCGAATTTCGATGTTTGTTCATACTTCCGACCCTCCGACCTTCCGACCCTCTGTGCATCCGTTCCTCTGGCCTTCCTCATGCCCGTGCGGATGCGAATTCTTCCTGCGGCTGCGCGCCGGAGTAAGCGTCAAAATACTTGCGCCATTTTTCGTAATTGCCGGGCGTGGATATTTCGGTATAAATAAGAAAACGTGGTTCTTCGGGGGATGAAAGAAGCTTCATGCCCGCTTCTTTGGGGATTTTATTTCCTTTTTTGTTGTTGCACGCGTGGCACGCGGTTACAACGTTGGTCCAGCTGTTTACGCCGCCCCTGCAGCGGGGCAGTATATGGTCAAGCGTGGGTTTGTGCACGCTTTTTCCGCAGTACTGGCAGCTGTAATTATCCCTTAAAAAGACGGCTTTTTTGGAGAATTTTGGCTTTTTATAAGGCCTTCTGATAAAGTATTCGGCCTGAATGACGGAAGGCAGTTTTAACCGCACTTTTACGGTGGACATAACTTTATTGCTTTGTTCCACAACGTGGGCTTTATTATGAAAAAGCAGTTTTAAAGCCCTGCGTCCGGAAAGCACCGCAAGCGGTTCATAAGTGGCGTTTAACAAAAGTACCCTGTGTTCGGGTTCCATAGTATTTACCTCTTATAAGACGGAATTAATTAACCGGCTTGTGACATATTTTACTGCAAAGGGGGCGGCAAGGCAAGAAAAATGATAATTAAGACAACTTTCGGGCGCCGGCATGCGTCAAATTATCAATTTTATGGAGTTGCAAAAAAAAATCCATATGATATAATAGGCTCTGTTTTATATAAAAATGACGGAGGAAATATGTTAAACATCTCAAAAAAGGCATTATTAGCCCTGTTTTTAATAGTTTTTGCGTCTTTCTGCGCCTACGCGGAAGATGAGATAATTGACGATGTAAGGATATCGGGAGTCCAGAAATCAGAGGAAAAAGAAATACTTGAAAAGATTTCTTATGGGCCCGGAATGGTTTTTTCAACATACAAAACAAGGGAAGATATAAGAAACCTTTATAAAATGGGAAGGTTTGATGATATTTCTGTTTCAACCGTGACAGAAGGCGACAAAGTAATTATTGTTTATGAACTTACCGAAAAACCAAGAATCGGTAGGATAACAATTGAAGGGAATAAAGGCGTCGGCGAAGGGGATATAAAGGGTAAATTTGAAATTTCCGACGAAGACAAACCTGCGCCCACAACATCAGTCAAAGATGAAGAGGAAAAAACCGAAAAACAGAAAATAAAAGAAAATGAATTTTTTGATGAATTCATACTTAAAAAAGTTATAGCACAGATAGAAAAAATGTATAAAGAAAAGAATTTTTATTACGCGTCGGTATCGTATCAGGTTACGGAACCAAAAGAGACAGAAGATAACCGCGGCAAACGCGTTGATATTGTCATAAAAGTCAATGAAGGCGATAAGGTTAAGGTGAAAAGCATAAAGCCCGTGGGAAACAATGTTTTCAGCGCGGATAAAATTAAAGGCACGATGAAAACAAAAGAAGAGGGCTGGTTTGTAAGCGGCGTGTTTGACGATGACCAGTTTATAGAGGATTTAAAAAGCATAATCAGGGCATATTATCAGGAAGGTTATGTTAAGGCAAAAATAAACGGTTACGCGTTGGGTGAACTGGAAGGTAATAAAACTGAAATAATAAAGAATTATGTTGTCTTTGACACGCAGAACAGCGCGATAAATATAGAAATCCCTATAACCGAAAATATGCAGTACAAGATAAAGAATATAGGCATGGAAGGCAATGAATTATACACTTCCGAAGAAATAATGGAAAAGATTGAAAGCAAACCCGGAAGGACTTTTGACAGGATAAAATTTGAATCTGACCTGATGGTTATACGCAATATGTACTCTGAAAAAGGGCATATATTCGCGCAGTTAAAGGATGCTTACGTGTATGACGACGATACCGGAGAGGTTTCCATAAACCTTTCAGCAGAAGAAGGGCCTGTTGCTTATATAAATCAGATTAAAGTCCGTGGAAATTACGTAACAAAAGACAAGGTAATAACAAGGGAACTATATGTGGCGGAAAATGAGCCTTTTGACAGTACAAAAATCAAGAAATCGCAGGAAGCGGTTTACAACCTTGGATTTTTTGATAATGTGTTAATAGACACCGAACAGGTAAGCATGGACAAACTTAACCTTATTTTTGAAGTTGTTGAAAGAAAAACAAACACGATAGGCCTTGGCGCGGGATATAGCACTGTTGAAGGGCTTGTGGGCTATCTTCAGTTAACCAACGCCAACCTGTTTGGCGAAGCCAAAAGTTTCAGCGCCGACGTTCAGTTTGGTAACAAGAAAAAAAGCTGGCAGCTTGGATACAAGGATCCGTGGTTCTTTGACACACCCACTTCCTTTGGTGTTGACGTATGGAACGTTTTTAAAAATAAATTGTACAATAATCAGGGTTATGACCTTGACACTTACGGCCTTGATTTAAGCTTTGGCCGCAGGCTTGACAGGGACAATAAGCTGTTCCTTACATACAGGTATCAGCAGGACACTTATTCCAATATAGACGAAGAACTGCAGCCTTTTGTTAAAGCGGGTGGAAGCCAGGTTTCCAGCATTACTCCCATGTACGTTTTTGACAACAGGGATGATATTTTTGACCCTAATAAAGGCATATATAACACAATGTCGCTTCAGCTTGGCGGAGGGCTTCTTGGCGGAGATTTCAATTACCTAAAAGGGTTGTGGGATTTCAGATATTTTGCCCCTGTTTACTGGAAGTTTGTACTTGGCGTTCACGCAAGGGTCGGAAACGGCTGGGGTTACGGATATCAATACGGCGATGCCGCGGTACCGCCCACTGAAAAGTTTTATGCAGGCGGCACTGACACTGTCCGCGGATATGATGAAAGGGCGCTTGGGCCTATCGCGGGCGGAAATTTCCTTATAGTGACAAATCTGGAGTTGAAATTAAAAGTAATAGACAGGATGCTTACGCTTGTAACTTTCTATGACAGCGGCAACTGCTGGGAAAACGCAAGGGATGTGGACTGGTCAAATCCTTACCTGTATCCGGGTTTTGGTTTCGGCGTCAGGTTCACGGTTCCGGGTACGGTTATGTTAATAAGGCTTGACTGGGGATACGCGCTTGACCCCAATTATCACGTAAACGGCGGAAAGATACACTTTAATATAGGAAATATTTTTTAAAAATATAAGGGTTCAAATAGAAAGAACATAAAACAGGAGGTATTAATATGAAAAAGATTATGGTAATGGCAATGACGGCGGCGTTTCTTTTGGTAACTGCCGGGGTTTTCGCGGCTGAAGGCATGAACGTGGGCTATGTTGATATTGAAAAGGTGTTCAATCAGTATGAAGGCACAAAAAAGGCGAAAGAAAAACTTCAGGGCGAACTTGAAAAAGAACAGAAAAAAATAGAAGAGAAAAAGGCGGAGATTATCAAGTTAAAAGAAGACCTGGAAAAAAAGGCGTCTGTGCTTGAAAAATCAAAAGTTGACGCTAAAAAGACCGAACTTCAGACAAAACTTGAAAAACTTCAGTCTGACGCGATGGAAATTCAGCAGAAGCTTCTTGGGCAGGAAAAAGAAATGACGGCAAATATCGTGGAAGAAATCAGGGTAATTGTAAAAAAGATAGCCGAAGAAAAGAAATATGACATGGTATTTGAAAAGAACCTGCTGCTTTACGGCGGGGATGATATTACGCCTTTTGTAGTTAAAAAGATGAACGAACAATAAAAACGGCCGGGAGTGTTATGGAAATAACAGCAGCTGAACTTGCGCAAAAGCTTGGCTGCCCTCTTAAAGGCGATGCGGGAATAAAAGTAACAGGCATCAATGATTTAAAGGGGGCCGGGCCCGCAGATGTAAGTTTTATTCTGGGTAAAAAATACGCGGAAGAGGCGAAAGCCTCTTCCGCGATAGTCATTTTATCGGACAGCCTTGATGAACTGCCCGGAAAAACCGTAATTAAAGTTGAAAACGCCAAAGTTGCGTATGTATCCGTCATAAACATCTTTTATCCGGAACCGGCAAGGCGGGAATACCAAGCCGCGGCAGTTTCCATATCCAAATCCGCGGTTATAGGTAATGACACCGCGATACACGATTTTGCCGTAATCGGGGATAATTCAAAAATAGGAAACAAAGTAATTATAGGCGCGTGCGTTGTCATAGGAAAAAATGTTTCAATCGGGGATAACACTGTAATAGACCCTAATGTGACAATATACGACAATACGCAGATAGGCGAATCCTGCATCATTCATTCCGGCGTTCAGATAGGCGGGGACGGATTCGGTTTTGTGCCTTATCAGGGTAAAATTCTTAAGGTCCCGCAGATAGGCAGCGTAAAAATAGGTAATAATGTCGAAATAGGAAATAACTGTACAATTGACAGGGGCGCATTTGGCCCTACAATAATCGGAAACATGGTAAAGTTTGACAACATGGTGCACATTGCCCATAACGTAAAAATAGGCGACGGCACAATAATTGTCGCGCAGACAGGCGTGGCGGGAAGCTCGTCCGTGGGGTACGGCTGTGTTATCGGCGGACAGGTGGGCATAACAGACCACATAAATATAGGCAATTTTGTTCAGGTAGGGTCACAGGCGGGAGTTTCAAAAGATGTTGAAGATAAAGCTGTTATAACAGGGACTCCGGCAAAGCCTTTTATGGAAGAAAAAAAGCAGCAGGCTTACACGGGCAGGCTTAAGGAACTGTTTGACAGGGTGAAATCCCTGGAAGATAAAAGCGGCAAATAATGAAACAAACCACAATTAAAGACCCTTTTGAACTTGCCGGAAGGGGCCTTCATAAAGGCGCGCTTTCAAGGATTGTTTTTCATCCTGCCGCCGCAAATACCGGTATTATTTTGTCCTCGCGCGGAAAAGAATTTAAACTTTCTCCGGCGCTTGTATGCGACACAAAAAGAGGGACATCTGTAAAGTATAAAGGCGTAACAATACACACTGTGGAACACATGACGGCTGCTTTTAAGGGGCTTGGAATAGACAACGTAAAAGCGGAATTTTTAAGCGGCAATGAACCTCCTATTTTTGACGGAAGCGCTGTTGAATTTACCCGCGCCATACTTAAGGCCGGGATTGTTACTTTAAAACAGGACAGAAAAAATATTGTGCTGAAAAAGCCGGCAGTACTGTCGGATAAAGGCTGCCATATGGCTGTTCTGCCTTATAAAGGTTTTAAGGCTTATTATTTTTCTGATTTTTCTCAGAAAGGCATGCCGGCATCGGAATTTTCGTCGGTTATCAGCGCTGAAACTTTTGTCAAGGAAATCGCGCCGGCCAGGACTTTTGGTTTTAAAAAAGAAATAGACCTTCTTATAAAAGCCGGGCTTATAAAAGGCGCTGACCTTGGAAGCGCGGTACTTTTTGACGGTGCAAAACCGGTCAACACAAAGTTAAGGTTTAAGGACGAAGTGCCAAGGCATAAGCTGCTTGATATTATAGGCGATTTTGGCCTCCTGGACGGAATGCCGCAAATGCTTGTAATCGCGGTTAAAACAGGGCACAGGCATAACATAGAGATGCTGAAAAATATTTTAAAAACAGCATAAACCATTTAAGGAGGATTTACCGATGATGGATGTAAAAGAAATACAGAGCCTTATACCTCACAGATTCCCGATGCTGCTTGTTGACAGGATTATTGACATTAAACCGGGAGAATCAATAACTGGAATAAAGAATGTTACGATGAACGAATGGTTTTTTCAGGGGCATTATCCGGGCGAACCCATTATGCCGGGAGTCCTTATTGTTGAAGCCATGGCGCAGACCGGCGGAGTTCTTATGATGAAGATGCTTGAAGGACAGCAGGGCAAATCAATTTACTTTATGACAATTGACAATGTCAAATTCAGAAAGACCGTGATACCGGGGGACACGTTAAGGTTTGAAGTGAAGATAGTCCAGTTTAAGGGCAAAATCGGAAAAATTCACGGTGAAGCCTATGTGGACGATAAGCTTGCCGCTGAAGCGGACATGATGGCAATGGTGGCTGGATAAAATGGCTGATACTATACATTCAAGCGCGATAATATCCTCCAAAGCAAAGATAGGCGCCAATGTTAAAATAGGGCCTTTTGTAATTATTGATGACGATGTTGTGATAGGCGATTCATGCGAAATAGGGCCAAAGGCGCATATTGTAAACGGCGCCAGGCTTGGAAACAATAATTTTATCGGCGAAGGCACAATAATAAGCGATGCCCCGCAGGACCTTAAATATAACGGCGAAAAAAGTTTAACTGTAATAGGCAATAACAATGTTATCAGGGAATACGTGACCGTGCACAGGGCGACTGGAGAAGGCAAAGAGACAAAGATTGGAAATAATAATTTCATTATGTCAATGGCTCACGTGGCGCACGACTGTAAGATAGGCAATAACGTGATAATAGTGAATTACGCCGGGCTGACCGGCCACGTTGAGGTCGGCGATTTTGCTTTTGTAAGCGGCCTTACCGCGGTTCATCAGAACGTAAGGATAGGCGCGCATTCAATGGTGGGCGGAGGAGTAAGGGTCACAAAAGATGTTATGCCGTATGTTATGGTTTCGGAAAGCCCGCTGCAGGTTTTTGGCCTTAATAAAGTCGGTTTAAAAAGGCGCGGATTTTCAAAGGAAAAGCTTGACGCTCTTGAAAGCGCGTATCACATATTATTCAGGGAAAAAATGATGCTTGCTGACGCCTTAAAAAAGATTGAAGCGGAAGTGCCCATGACGGATGAGGTTAAAATATTCGTTGAATTCGCACGCACTTCAAAAAGAGGCCTTACAAGGTGAAACCGACCGGACTTATAGCAGGCGGGGGGAGCCTGCCGCTGCAATTTTTAAAAAGCGCGAAAAAAAACAACGCGCCTGTTATTGTTTTTGGAGTGACAGGCGAAACAGGTAATGCGGTAAAAAAAGCCGCAAAAGAGTACTATGAAGCGAACATAACCGCGCTTTCTTCTATTATTAAAAAGTGCAAAGCAATGGGCATAAGGCAGGTTTTGTTTCTTGGATACGTAAGGCATACCGTGCTTTTTAAGTCAATAAAGTTTGATTTAAGGACGATTAAAGTGCTTTCGGGGCTTAAGGATTTTACCGCCGTATCGGTGATGAGCGGAATTATAAAGGAATTTGAAAAGGAAGGGATAAAAGTGCTTTCTTCCGACTATATGATGGAAGATACGCTGGCGGCAAAGGGTTATATCTCGCGGAAAAAGCCGGATAAAAAACAGATGGCTGATATTTTGTTCGGGTTTAAAACGGCAAAGAAAATTGCGGCCATGGACGCGGGACAGACGGTTGTCATTAAAAAAGGCGGAATTATCGCCCTTGAAGCGCAGGAAGGCACGGATAACTGCATAATAAGAGGCGGTAAAATAGCCGGGCCGGGTTTTGTTGTTGTTAAAACCGCAAGGCCGTCGCAGGACATGCGTTATGATGTACCGGTGATAGGGTTAAAAACTCTTGCCGCGGTAAAAGCGTACAACGGGGCGGGAATAGCGGTGGAAGCAAAAAAGACTTTTATTCTTGAACCTGAAAAAATAAAGCAATACGCGGATAAAAATAATTTATTCATATACGGAGCGTGACATATGATACCAATATCAAGGCCTAACATAGGCAAAGAAGAAAAAGAAGCTGTTATGAAAGTGCTTGATTCCGGAATAATAGCATCGGGGCCAAAAGTTAAGGAATTTGAAAAGGATTTTGCCGCGTACTGCGGGGTAAAACACGCGGTTGCGGTATCTAACGGCACCTGCGCGATTCACGCGGCTCTTCACGGCTGTGGAATAAAAAAAGGGGACCGGGTGATAACAACGCCGTTTACGTTTATCGCCACATCCAATTCCATTATCCACGCCGGCGCTGTTCCGGTATTCGCCGATGTTGAAGAGGAAAGTTTTAATATCAGCCCTGAAAGAATTGAAGAACTGCTTAAGAAAGACATTTTCAGAAAGATAAAAGCCGTAATACCGGTACATCTGTACGGGCAGGTATGCCAGATGGATAAAATACTTCAGACAGCGGAAAAGTACGGCGTTAAAGTTGTTGAAGACGCGGCGCAGGCGCACGGCGCAAAGTATAACGGAAAAAACGCGGGTTCTTTCGGCGATGCCGCTACTTTCAGCATGTACGCCACCAAAAATATGGCGACAGGCGAGGGCGGAATGGTCACCACAAACGACGATGCTGTCGCGGAAAAAATAAGGGTGTTTATCAACCACGGAATGCCAAAGGCTTATTATCATACGGAAGTCGGATATAACTACAGGACAACAGACATAGAAGCGGCTATAGGCGTTGAACAGCTTAAGAAACTTGACGGTTTTAACTCCAAAAGAAAAGAAAACGCCCGCAGGATATTTAAGATACTGGCTTCCTATCCGTACATTAAGTGCCCTCAGGAAATGCCGGGCAGGCTGCATATTTATCATCAGTTTACAGTCCGCGTAGCTGACGGCCTGCGCGACAGGTTTGTTGAGCATTTAAACGCGAAGGGTATAGGCGCCAAAATATTCTATCCGATACCCCTGCATAAGCAGCCGGTATACGCGGAATCTTTCGGTAAAAAATCATATCCTATTGCGGAAAAGCTTGCGTCGGAAGTTTTAAGCCTTCCGGTCCATCCGCTTCTTACGGACGCGGATTTTGTGGAAATAGAAGAAGCAATTAAAACATTTGACGGGGTTAAAAAGTGAAACTAAAAGAGCTTGAAATATTCGGCTTTAAATCATTTGCCGACCGCACATACATAAGGTTTGATGAAGGCATAACGGTTGTTGTGGGCCCCAACGGTTCGGGTAAATCCAATATATTTGACTCCATCCGATGGGTGCTTGGCTCGCAGAGCGCCAAAAGCCTGCGCGGAAGCAAGATGGAAGACGTTATCTTTATCGGTTCTGATGACAGAAAAACGCTTGGAATGGCCGAAGTATCGCTGACGTTCTTAAATAATGACAGGTCCTTAAATATTGACTATGAAGAAGTCAAGGTCACAAGAAGGCTTTACAGGTCAGGTGAAAGCGAATACTTTATCAATGACAATCCAGTAAGGTTAAAAGACATCCTTGAACTGTTTATGGATACCGGTGTCGGTATTGATTCATATTCCATTATAAGCCAGGGCGAGGTTGACAGGATAATAAATGCGAAACCGGTTGAAAGAAGGGAAATATTTGAAGAAGCGGCCGGAATCACCAAGTACATAAAAAAGAGGGATGAAGCCTTAAGAAAACTTGAATCCACAGAACAGAACATGCTGCGTATTAACGATATTCTTGTAGAAGTAAAAAGGCAGACCGCTTCTCTTGAACGCCAGGCAAAGAAAGCTGAAAAGTACAAGGAAATCAAAGAAGAATGGAGCTCTATTGCTGTCAGGCTTCTTATGAAAGAGCTGAAAGACAGAATTGTAAAACAGAGGGAGCTTGAAGGGGAAAACGGTGATGTTGAAAGAAGGATAGAAGAAGAGAACACAAAACTTTCAACGCATGAAATGAAATTTGAAGAAATGAAACTTTTGGCAATAGAAAAAGAGCGTGAAATAAATGAAAAGAAAGAAAAGTGGCTTATCCGCCAGCAGGAAATCAAAAGGCTTGAGGATAATTTAAAATTTTTATCCCAGAGGCATGTGGAACTTTCCCAGCGTATAGAGGAATTAAGGGCGCAGAACGTGGAAAATGTGGGAAAAATTGAGGGTGTTAAGGTTGAACTTGAAGATAAAACGCGCCTTTTATCAGAACTTACGGAAAAGATTGCTTTCAGGCAGGACGCTTTAAACGCGCTTACTTCGGAATATGACGGTTTAATTTTATCTTTTGAAGATGCAAGAAGGATAAAGGAACAGAATGTTAACCTTGTCCAGTCAAAAACAGCCGAATTAAACGGCATGGTTAACAAAATGGTGGAGGCGGAATCTTCGCTCAGGAATACGGAAGAAGCCATAAGCCGCCACGAGGAAGAAAAGAAAACCCTTGAAGACAAGGCCCGGTCAGTTGCGGCGGAGCTTTCGCGGCTATCTGAAAACAGGGGCTTCAAAGAAGGCGAAATAAAAAAGATAAAAGACAGGGAAGAAATTCTTATTAAGGAAAAAATAATCAAATCGGAATCGCTTGATGTCATAGATAATATTTTAAAAGAGCTTAACCTTGGAATAAGCAGGATGGAATCAAGGCACAGTTTTTTAAGGCAGCTTCATGAACGTATGGAAGGCTTTGGAGAAACGGTAAGAAAGGTCCTGACAGAATATAAAGACGGGCTTGATGAGGATAAAAAAGACAATGTGGTTGATGTTGTCGCAAACCTGATTGCGGTTGAAAAACCTTATGAATCCGCCGTTGAAAAAACACTGACAGGAATCCTTCAGACGGTGCTTGTAAGGGATGAGTCCGTAATAACCGATGTTTTCGGGAAATACAGGGAATCCAAGGGTGAAATAAGCCTTGTAAACGGCGGCGGGCTGAAAGTTGACGTGACGGCCGTGCTGGAGCGTTTCAGGGGGCTTGTAAGGCATCAGAATGTGCTGGCTTATCTGCCGGATGTAATTACAGCGGAAGGCAGAAATGAATCTGTTAAACTCCTTTTCAGCAATATTTACGCTGTGGAAACCCTGGAAAAAGCGGATGAGGTTTTTGCTGCTTTTCCGGTGCCGGAAGAATATTTTCTTCTTACCTTAAATGGAGAGCTTATTTCCAATTTCAGCATTTATAAAAGGGGAGAATCAACCGCGGAAACAGGCGGCGGATTTTTAAGCCGCGAAAGGGAAATAAACGAGATAAACAATGAAATATTAATGGCCAGGGAAAAATACGCCTCTATTGACGAGGAAAAACAGGTTCAGGCGGCCAAACTGGCGGAAATACAGGCCGAAATAGAGGACTTGTCATCAACGTATCACAACCGTTATGTTGAAGTTGTAAAGGACGATGAAAGGATAAGGCAGAAAGAAGAAGATAAAGAAATGGTGTCCGCGTCCCTGTTAAAGGTTGACGAACAGAAAGGGCACAAAGAATCCGAAAAGATGGCGCTTCTTGATTCAATATCTGCCATGAAACTTGGCAGAGATGCCGCTGAAAACGCGATACTGGATTTGAAAAAAATTGTGGAAAATTCCGAAGCTGACATATCGGCCAGGGAAGAAGAATTAAATTCAAGCAAACGCAACCTTGAAGAGAAAAGAATGGAAATAATGAAGATAAAAAATGATTTTGAAGTTGAACAGAACGGCAAAGAAATGCTTGAAGCAAGGCTTGCCGAACTTCAGAAATACTATGAAAATACAGCCCGCGAAATAGAAGAACACAATTCCAGGGCGCAGAAAGCCGAAACTGACAGGACCGAAAGCGAACTTAAGATAGAAGAGGACAGAAAAGCGCTTGGCACTGATGAAGCGGAGTATACGGAAAGAAAAGTTACTTTTGACCGGTACAGGGGGGAAATGACGGAACTTGAAACATATATAAAGGAAATGGGAAAAGACAGGGATACGCTGCGGCAAAGGCAGTATGATCTTAAAATAAAGATGAACGAAACGGCTTTAAATCTTGGGAATATTCAGAACAAGCTTTCCGAAGAATTTAAAGTTCAGCCTGACGAGCAGGCTGTTATGGCAGTTGAAATACCGGAAGAAGAACACGAAACAATACGCTTAAGGGCGGAAGAGTTAAAGGAAAAGATGGAAAAAATGGGTGTTATTAACCTTGTTGCAATAGAGGAATACAACGAACTTACAAGCAGGCAGCAGTTCCTGCAGGTCCAGTATGACGACCTTGCAAGCGGCAGGGAAAACCTTAAAAAAGTAATTAAGAAAACCAACGACGAATCCAAACAGCTTTTTACCAAAGCTTTCAGCGAAGTAAGGGTGAAGTTTGCCGAAGTGTTTAAAAGGATGATGAACGGCGGCGAGGCTGACCTTGTGCTTGTTGACCAGGAAAACATCCTTGAATCCGGCGTTGACATTATCGCAAGGCCTCCGGGCAAAAAACTTCAGAATATCACGCTGCTGTCCGGCGGAGAAAAAGCCATTACCGCTGTTTCGCTTTTGTTCGCGCTGTTTTTAACCAGGACAAGCCCTTTCTGCATTATGGATGAGGTTGACGCGGCGCTTGATGACATGAACATTGCAAGGTTTACGAACCTTATAAGAAGTTTTTCCGATATAACCCAGTTCCTTATAATATCGCATAACAAAATAACGATGGAAATAGCCCGCACGATATACGGCGTTTCAATGGAAAGCGCCGGCGTTTCCAAGATAATATCCGTAAAACTTGAAGGCAAGGAAGGCGGAATTGACGCCAAAGCCGGAAGCGAGCTTAAGGAAAAAGAAAAAGGAAAGGTAAGGACAAGGCCCAAATATAAAAAAGAAAGAATGGACGGCTTTATTGATGTTGAAAAGCTTGATTCCGAAACGCTGACGGAAAAACCTGACGCGGCTGTAAATGAAAATCAGGATGAAGTGCAGCCGGAAGCCGAAAATCAGGAAACCGTGAATCAGGAGAATCCGCAGGAATCTGAAAATCCCGCCGCGCCGCAGGATGCTGAAATTGACCGGCAGCCGGATTCTGAAAATCAGACGGATGCCCCCAAACGGGAAGAAGAGTAATGAACATTAAGTTTTCCAAACCGCGTTCTTTTCTTGATAAAATAAGGGATTTATTCACGGGTAAAGACGCCGCGGCCTGTATAGAGGATATAGAACAATCCCTTATTGAAGCGGATATTGACCTTGCAATTGTGGATGAAACAGTTGAGCTTATCAAAAAGAACAGGATTAAGTCCTACGAAGAGGCAAGGGTTTTTCTGAAGAAGGTCTTTGCCGAAAAACTGTCTGATTCTTCCGTAAAACGTGAAATAAAAGGGCTGTACATAATAGTGCTTGTGGGGATTAACGGCGCGGGCAAGACTACCGCGGCTTCCAAACTTGCTTCTTACTACCTGGGAAGAAATAAAAAAGTCATGATGGCCGCGGCTGACACGTTCAGGGCTGCCGCAACTGAACAGCTTGAAACATGGGGGAACAGGCTGGGAGTCGCCGTAATAAAGGGTCAGGAAAACGGGGACCCGGCCGCTGTGGTGTATGACGCCGTTGCGCAGGCAAAAAAAAGCCAAACTGATGTCCTTATCGTTGATACCGCCGGCAGGCTTCACACAAAGTCAAACCTGATGCAGGAAATAGTGAAGATAAAAAAAGTGATATTAAAAGAGGTGGAGGAAGAATCTGTTGATACTTTCATAATAATAGACGCAAATATAGGCAAAAACGGATATGTGCAGGCAAAAGAATTCAACGAAGCCATGAATCTTACCGGAGTTATCCTTACAAAATTTGACAGTTCTGCGAAAGGCGGCAGCATAATTCATATAAAATCGGACCTTGGGCTGCCCGTTAAATTTATCACGTTTGGGGAAAGCACGGGAGATATTGAAGAGTTCAGCGCGCAGCATTTTGTTGATGAAATGTTTGACTGATAAGGGGCGATAAAATTGAAATGGGAAATTAAAAATACAGATTCCAACAATGCGGCCGTTTTAAAACTTAAAAAAGAACTTAACATACCTGATTTTCTTGCCAAAATATTCATTAACAGGGGCATAGACACTTCTGAAAAGGCCGAAGAAGTATTCAGCATTGACGAAGTTAAACTTAATTCCCCGTGGCTTTTTGAAGACATGAAAAATGCGGTGGATGCTGTAAAAGATTCAATCCGCAATAATGAACGCATAACCATTTACGGCGATTATGATGTTGACGGTGTGACGTCGATAACCGTGCTTTACACTTTTTTCAGGGATTTTTTGAAGTATGAAAATGTATCATATTACGTGCCTAACAGGCACGAAGAAGGGTACGGATTAAACAGGGAAGCCCTTGGTTCAATCATTGCCGGCGGGACAAAGCTTATTATCACAGTGGACTGCGGGATAACATCAAAAAATGATGTTGACTACTGCGTGTCGCGAGGGGTGAAGGTCATAGTAACGGACCACCATAATCCGGATAAGGCAAATATCCCCGAATCCGCGTGCGCGATAATCAATCCCAAGTATTCAGATGCTTATCCTGATAAGGATTTAAGCGGCGTAGGAACAGCGTATAAACTTCTGTGCGCGCTTGCAGAGGCAAATAATGTGCAACTGAAGGATGATTTCCTTGATTTTGTCGCGCTTGGCACCATTGCCGATATTGTGCCGATGAGCAGGGAAAACAGGATAATAGTAAGGCGCGGATTAAAGAAGATAGAGACAACATCCAACGAAGGTTTAAACGCCTTAAAAGACGCGGCAGGGCTTAAAAAAGGGGCGCAGGTGACGGCTTATCACGTGGGTTTTGTCATAGGGCCAAGGATAAACGCGGCAGGCAGGATAGAACACGCCAATAAAGCGGTGGAACTTTTTGTGTCCGGCGATCTGGCCGCGATAGAAGATATAGCAATGGAACTTAACGCCGTAAACGAAGAACGAAAAAAACTTATGAAAAAAATGGAAGAAGAAGCTGTGTCAAAGCTTGAGGGTGCTTTTGACCCTGAATCGCAGTATGTAATTGTCCTTTATGACGGAAGCTGGAACACGGGTATTGTAGGGCTGGCCGCGTCCAAAATAGTGGCCAAATTTAACAGGCCGGCTTTCATTCTGACCGATGATTCCGACGGGCTGGCGCACGGAAGCGCGCGCAGCCTGCCTGCTGTAAATATTTACGAGGCTCTGAAAAATGTTGAAGAGCACCTTGTACGTTACGGAGGGCACAGGCTTGCGGCGGGAGTATCCCTTAAAAAAGAAAAAATTCATGATTTCAGGGAAGCCCTAAATGCATATATGAAGAATAATTATTCTTCCGGGGACTTTGTGCCGGTTCTGAATATTGACGCGGTATTGGCTGAAACTGTAAACATTAAAGATATAAGAATTATGGAAAAGCTGGAGCCGTGGGGCGAGGGAAATCCAAGGCCGCTTCTTGTGGCAAGGGACGTGCAGGTAGCTGATGTTAAACTGTTAAAAAATTCCACGTTAAAATTTTACGGCAAACATATGGGCAAAACGTATAATTTTATCCTTTTTGGACGTACTGACAGCCATGAAAATGAAATTAAAAAAGGGGAAATGCTTGATGTGGCTTTTTATCCTTCGGTGAATACCTGGAATGATGAAGAGTCGGTGTCTCTTGAAGTAAAAGACGTAAAACTTTCAAGGGCGGTTATCTGATAATAACAGCCGGAATTATAAAAAAACGGGAGGAAATTCATGAAAAAAATCTTTATGTTGATTTTGTTTGCGGCTGCGGCGCCTGCTGTTTTATGCGCCAAAACCGCGATACCGGATTACCCGCAGGATAATGCGCAGGGAAGGTATTCGTGTTTTGTGACGCAGAATCAGAACGGCGGCAACAGGCAGGTTATAGTGTTTGATTCAACTGACGGCAGTTTTGACGTATACGAGCTGGATAACAAGGCGCTTGACCGCAAAACCAACACCGAATATTACCCCTGCTTTCACTTTGATAATCAGGAAAAGACCCGTTCTGTCAGGATGATAAAAGACACTGATTAAGAGGCAGCCTTGATTACCTGCTTTTTTTAACTCCAAGCCTGGGGCAGTAAGATGAAACCGGGCATTTGGAGCACAAAGGCGATACAGACAGGCATATGTTCTGGCCGTAAAGTACAAGCCAATAATTCAGTTTTATCCAGTATTTTTTAGGCAGTATTTTTCTTAACTGCATTTCGGTTGCGTCGGCGTTTTTTGTTTTTACAAAACCCCAGCGGTTGCATATTTTATGCACGTGAGTGTCAACGCAGATGCCGGGTTTGTTGAAAGCCACTGTTACCGTAAGGTTGGCGGTTTTGCGGCCAACTCCCGGAAGCGTAAGCAGTTCTTCTATTGTATCGGGAACGCTGCCGTTATATTTTTCAAGTATAAGCTGTGATATCCTGCGCACGGCTTTTGCTTTTTGCCTGTAAAAACCTGTGCTGAAAAGCAGCTGTTCAAGTTTTTTTGGGGCAATCGACAGAATTTGTTCAGGCGTGGGAGCGGCCTGATAGAGTTTTCTTGCGGCAACAGCTGTTGTTTCATCCCTTGAACGCAGGCTTAAGATACAGGGGATAAGAACCCAGAAAGGGTCTTTAATCTCGTCGTTGAATCTTTCAAGCACCGGCGCCCTGTAACTCTTCACTGTTTTGCGCACAAGCTCCAGCACCCTGTCAATGTTGCTGTTATTGACCATAATTTTCTCCCTTATTTACAGGTAAAAAATGAAATTATTACGTTTATTATACCATTTTTCAGGCGTTTTGTTTTTTTATAAAAATGGGTTAAATAATTCTTGACAAATACCTGTAATAAATATATAAATAAGATTACTTTTCAGGGAAAAAACCTGAAAAATATGGCAGAGAAAAGGGCAGCGTAATATTTGCCCCCATCTCTTCTTATAATTAATAAAAATTATACGAAGGTGGTGGGACTTAAATTGAAAAGTCTCGGCAGGCACATTCTGGTGGAGTTTTACGGCTGTAACAGGGAAAAGTTAAATGACCTTAAATTTGTAGAGGGAAAAATGATAGGCGCCGCTGAATACGCAAAGGCGACTGTTGTTGATTATGTGTTTCACAAGTTTGCGCCGCACGGATTAAGCGGAGTTGTGGTAATTTCCGAATCGCATCTGGCCATACATACCTGGCCGGAATACGGATACGCGGCTGTTGACCTTTTTACCTGCGGGGAAAGCGTTGATCCCTGGGACGCGTTCTTTTATTTAAGCAGGGAACTTGAAGCTGAGTCCAACACCACTATGGAGCTTAAAAGAGGGCTCCTTGATATACCGAACTTAAGGCATAAAGCTGATAATGAAGAAAAAGCCTTAAGTTCCTGAAAAAAACACAGGAGAGTCAAAGTGGACGCAAAAAAGAAAAAAGAAATAAAGGCTATGCTTATAAAGATGAAAGAACATAAGCTTTCTGAAATTAAGCAGAATAACGACGACCTTGAAAGCGTCGAGAACTTCAAAGATGACGCGCAGGATTTTGCGGACATGGCGACCAACATTTACGACAAAGAACTGCATTATGACCTTACCGAAAAGAACAAAAAACTGCTTGTTGATATAGAAGATGCCCTTGAAAGGATTGATAAGGGCAATTACGGAAAGTGCGACAGCTGCGGCGGAGAAGTGTCATTTGAAAGGTTAAAGGCACTTCCTTTTGCCAAGACCTGTATGAAATGCCTCTCCGGAAAGAAAGGCAAGGGCAGAAAGTAGACCCGAAATAAAATAACGGGGGGCTTTAATGTTCAGAGGGTTTGTATTTACAGCAGACAATGTCACAGAGAAGAATGATCCCGCTGAAGTCATTAAAGACCTTAAAAACTCCAGGGCAAGGACATGGATTGACCTTGAAGATCCGACCGAGCAGGAAATAGACTTCCTTATTCAGGAATTTGATTTTCACCCGCTTTCCATTGAAGACGCGATGATTCAGAAAGACCACCCAAAACTTGAAGAATTTGACGATTATTCTTTTGCCATTTTTTACGCGGCCAGAATTGCCGACGGGGAAATAAAAGAGGATCAGCTGAATATTTTTATAGGCAAAAACTACATAGTGACAATCCATGAAGAAAAGATAAGGGCGGTTGAAAGGGTTATAGCAAGGGCAAGAAGCAGGGCTAAAAACGGCTTTCATCAGGGGGTTGACCTTGTGTTTCACGCCCTTGCGGATAATACCATTGACGAATACTTTCCTATTATAGAAAAAATAGAGGACAGGCTTGATGAATTTGAAGATGTGATTCTGGAAGAAAGAAAACTTGAAATCATAGATGAGATTATAACTCAGAAGAGGAACATTTTGTTCTTAAGAAAATTAATAACCGCGGAGAGGGGTATTTTTACAAGGCTGTTAAAGGGCGAAATGCGATACATACGCGAATCCACGCAGGTTTATTTCAGGGATATTTTTGACCACCTTTCGGAAATGAATGCCACGCTTGAAAATTTAAGGGATCTTATTCCGTCTTTGATGGACGCGTACAACAGTCTGATGAACAAAAAAACCAATGATGCCATTCATGGCCTTACTGTTGCCGCCACAATAGCCATACCGCTTACAGTGCTTACCAGTTATTACGGCATGAACATTTATCTTCCGTTTGCCGATAAAGGCATATGGGGCTGGATGTTTGTAAACGGCATTCTTATTTTTTCCGGCATATTGACATACCTTTTTCTTAAAAAAATAAAATGAAAATAATTAGCGGAAAGTTCTCAGGGATACCGCTAAAAGCGCCAAAGGGAATATCCACAAGGCCGACCTCCGCCAGAACAAGGGAATCAATTTTCAATGTTATCAGGCCGTTTATACAGGGAGCGGTATGCGTTGACTGCTACGCGGGAACCGGCGCTATGGGGCTTGAATCTTTAAGCAATGAGGCGCAAAAAGTTTATTTTATTGATAATGCCAGCACAAATATAATAAGGGAAAACGCCGAAAAAGTAAAAGCCGGCAGGGAGCAGTATGAACTTTTAAACTGTGACTGCGCCGCCGCCCTGAATATAATAGCGAAAAAAGGGGTAAAAGCGGACATTGTTTTTTCTGACCCGCCTTACAACAGGAATATCGGGGAAATGTTCTTGAAAATACTTAAAAATAGCGGTATATTGAAACCTGAAGCTGTTACAGTGATGGAAATTCACAGGGATGAATTTGAAAATATGGCCGCTATACTTGAAGAGTGGCAGCTGTTTAAGGAAAAGGATTACGGGGAAACAAAGGTTTTGTTCCTGAAAAACATTGAGGAGGTTAAACAATGGTAAAACCGGAAGTGTTAAAAAAACTTGAATTTTTTAAGGGGTTTACCGAAGGGGAAATTAAAGTTTTTTCGGAAAGGCTGATAATTGAAGAGTTTGAGTCAGGCCATGATATTTTTCACGAAAATCAGATAGGCGATGATTCAATGTTTATAATAATTGAAGGTGCAATTAAAATATCCAAAAAGCAGAAAAACGCGGAAAAGATTTTAGCCAATATGAAAGACGGCGAATTTTTCGGGGAAATGTCAATGCTTTATCCGGCGCCAAGGTCCGCTTCCGCGGTTACCATTAAGCCATCTAAAATGATACGTTTTTCCGACAGGGATTATAATTCGTTCAAAAAAGACCATCCTGATATTGTTGTGAAACTGAATGAAATATTTATTAAAATCCTTGTGCAAAGGTTAAGGGAAGCGGATAAAAGGCTGGTAAAGGAGGGCCTTGGAATTGGCGCGCTCTAATTTCAGCGTTAAGTACCTTTTTTTCAAGTGGATGGCCAATGCCATTGCCCTTTTTGTAGTGGTCAATACTGTAAAAGGCATAGATATTACAAGGCAGGGGATTGATGGTTTTGTGACGCTTGCGGCGGCCGCGCTGATAATAGGGCTTATAAATACTTTTATAAAGCCCGTTATTTTTGTCCTGACGCTGCCATTAAACGTGCTTACACTTGGGTTGTTCACCCTTATCATAAACGCGGCAATGTTTGGTTTAACCGCGTATATGGTAAAGGGATTTGAGGTTACAAGCGTTATCGGAGCGTTAATCGGCGCCCTTCTGTTCAGTATTTTAAGCATTCTGTTCGGCCTTTTCATACCTGATAACGCCGAAGGTTCGGCGAAGATTAAATACAGGGTAATAGACAAAGACTGAATAAATAAATATACTTCAATATCTGCCTTGACGGGATTTTACTTTTTTGGTATAAGTTTAATCTGTTGTTGTTAAAATCAAACACAGCGCGAGGATGGTGAAATGGTAGACACGCAGGCTTGAGGTGCCTGTGGGTAACTCCGTGGGGGTTCAAGTCCCCCTCCTCGCACCATAAAAAAAGGGCCCGATTTCTCGGGTCCTTTTTTTTATTATAAAGGGGACTTGAAGCGAGCCCGCGCTGAGCGAACAGCGAAGAAAAAGCGGGCGAGGGGCCCTAGGAGGTTATGATAAGAATTCCGAGGTGGGCAAGTCCCCCTCCTCGCACCATAAAAAAAGGGCCCAAGAAATTGGGCCCTTTTTATTTTATGTATTTGTTTTTTGTAGTGGTAGACGCGGGTCTTCAGCCCGCGGCAGTTGATTTAGATTTGTATTTACTTCCGACCTTCTGACCTTCCGACCATCGTTCTTACAGGGCTTGGGTATATTTTTTCAGGGCGCGCCGCAAATTGGTATTCTTGCAGTCAAACAATCTTGACATCAGCACTATATTAACGTCATTGGCAATCGTAAACTCCCGGCACATATGGATTTGCCGTCGCAGTATTAAACAGCCCCTGCTGAATACACACTATGTTAACGCGGCACACCCTGAAAAAACACACCCAACCCCTGTGTGTTCTTCTAATTTTCGAATCTAGAATTTTCGATGTCTGTTTTTTCTTGCGTCCCTCCGTGCATTCACCTAACACTTCCGCTTGCAAGCTCGCTTCAGGCCGGGGATTTCCGTTTCGCTTATGCTTAATTGCCTATAGCTTAATTGCCTATATGCTCTTTTTTCTCTCGTGTCTTCCGTCATTCCTTTTTCTTGAAACTGCAGCCTCTTTGTATTATCATATATCCATTGTGCAGTCATAAAAAATAAAGAGGTGCTTAAATGGCCGTGAAAAAAACAGCTAAAGCAGCAAAAACAAAATACGCGATAGGCATTGACCTGGGCGGAACTAATGTGGTTATGGTCCTTGTCTCGCAGGACGGCAAATTAAAATCAGACAGAAGGTTTCCCACAGAGGCAGAAAAAGGCCCTGAATATGTCATATCAAAAATGGCGGCTAACGCCCTTGAAATCATAAAAGAAGCGGGCTTAAAGGTGTCTGATGTAAAGTGCATTGGTATAGGCGCTCCGGGGCCGCTTGACAGCAGAAAAGGCATTGTACTTGTGGCGCCGAACCTGCCCGGATGGAAAAATATAAAATTAAAAGCCATACTTGAAAAAAAGACGGGGATAAAAACAGGCGTTGAAAATGACGCCAACTGCGCGGTGTACGCGGAAAAATGGATGGGCGCCGCAAAGAGTTTTGATAACGTTGTCGGGTTCACGCTTGGCACAGGCGTGGGCGGAGGGATAATAATTGACGGCAAACTTATAAGGGGCGCAAGTAATACGGCAGGCGAGCTTGGCCACACCATTATTGAAATGAACGGCAGGCAGTGCGGCTGCGGAAATAAAGGCTGCCTTGAAGCTTACGCGTCCGCAAGCGCGATAGCCAATACGGCAAAGGAAAAAATCAAAGCCGGAAGCAAGTCGATGATAACTGAAATGGTAAAGGGAGATCTGAATAAAATTACATCAAAAACTGTATATGAAGCGCTTTTAAATAATGACAAGACGGCATCTGAAGTCTGGCAGTATTTTGCCGAATCGCTGGCTTCGGGTATAGCCGCGGCTTTAAATTCGCTTAATCCGCAGGCTGTGGTAATTGCCGGGGGCGTTATAAACGCGGGCGACAGGCTGTTTGTGCCGCTTAAAAAGGAAACTGCAAAAAGGTCTTTCACCGCACCTTTTAACGCCGCAAAGATACTTCCTGCAAAGCTTGGAGAATTCGCCGGCGCCATAGGCGCGGCAGGCGTTGTTTTAAATGAAGGGGATTATTACGGAATAAAATAATAAATTTCAGGCAGGTATAAGGAGGAAGGGTGGGGACAAAGGTATATAAATTGTTTTCTGATAACCTGTTGATATTTATTGCCGCCCTTATTCCGGTTGTTTTCTGGCAGCCGTTCTTTGACCCTTTCGGGCCGGCGCAGCTGATGATGTTAAGGATATTTGTGCCTCTGGCTTTTCTTTTTTTCTTTTTGTCCGTTGCCGCTGAAAATAAGGAAACCGCTGTAAGAATAAACGGTGTTGTCATATTTCTTTTTTTATACCTTTTAACCTGCGCTTTTTCGGTGTTCTTTGCTTTTAATAAGGAAATAAGCATAAAGTATGTCTGCGAGCTTGGCCTTGCAATTGCGGGCGGCTGGATTATATGTGAAAGGTACGGCAGGAAGGGAATTGATAAAGTTTTTGCCGTATTGATTATATTTCACACGTTAATTGCCGGGTATGGCATTATGCAGCATTTTGAATCAGATATTTTCAGATGGAGCACGAATTTTGCCGGCAGGCCCATGGGTACCATTGGAAATCCCGATTTTTTTGCGGGCGAGCTTCTGGTTTCAGTATTTCTGACCGCCGCCTATATCCTGTTCGGGAAAAAATATAAAATACCTCTGATTATATCCGCTGTCATACAGATACTGTGTTTTTATTACGCGAAAGTGGCGGGCGCGTATATAGGTTTCGCGGCCGGAGCCGCGGTTATTTTTATTATCGCGTTTGTCAGGTTTAAGCCCTCAAAAAAAGTTGCCGCTGCTGTTATCGCTGCTTTTATTTTATTAAGCGCGGCGGCCGCGCCTTTTATAATTTCCAAAAGCGGCAGGTTTATAGAAGAAAAAAAACATTCAATGACAGACAGGATGCTTATGTGGAAGGCAAGCCTGCTCATGTTTAAAGACGCACCGGTTACAGGGCTTGGTTTCGGCAATTACAGGATTTATTATCCCAAATATCAGGGTGAGCTTTTAAACGCCCCTGAAAACAACAAATACGATTACGTGGTAACGTGGATGCCGCATCAAAACTACCTTCTAATAATGGCTGAAACCGGGCTTATCGGAATACTGCTGTTTCTGGCTTCTGTTCTGGCAGCGGTTCTGTATCTGTTTAAAAGTATAAAAGCGGGTATAAATCCGGTAAATGCCGGCGCAATATCCGTAATTGCCGCGCTTCTTGCCGCGTCTTTCTTTAACACTTTTTACAACGTCCCTTCAACAACACTGTACTTCTTTATGCTGTTAATGCTGGCGGGTTACGCCGGTAATGGCAGCAAAATATTAAGGCTTAAAAAAAGAGCGTCAGCGGCAATATGCGCCGTAAGCGCCGCTGTTCTTTTATACTGCGCTGTAAATGACGGTAAGACGGCTTTATCCGCGGTTTACCTGAAAAAGGCCAACAGCCTGACAAGGCAGAAAATGTACGGCGAAGCAATAGCAATGCACGAACGCATTGAGAAACTTAAGCCTGTTGAGTTGTGCCCGCAGACGGATGTGGCGCAGTTTTATTATGCCGCGGAAACTTACAGGGAAGCCGGAATGCTGCAGAAGGCCTTTGAATTTTATGGCAGGGACCTTGCCGTAAACCCGTACTGCCCGGAGGTAAATAACATGTACGGCGCGCTTGGAGGCCAGCTTGGAAATGTTGACCTTGCCATAAAACATTTAAACACCGCGATTTTTACCGCGCCTCATTACGAAACCGCGTACACAAACCTTGCAACGGCTTATATGGTAAAAGGGGACGCGCCATCCGCAAAAAAAATACTTCAGCGTTACGTTGAAAAAAATAGCGTAAATCCTCGTGTTGAAAATATGCTTAAAGCTCTGGGAAATTAAAGCATGCGGGATTGGGGAAAAATCAGGGGTTATGCGGCAATAGCACTGTCATTTTTTATGGTTGTCTTTGTATATCTGCATACAATGAATCCTGTATTTAAAAACAACGACTCTCCTGAAACATCCGCCGCTGCCTGCACGCTTGGAATAGGCCACCCGCCGGGGTATCCGCTGCACGCTGTGACCGCTAAAATATTTTCATACATACCAGCGGCAAACCCGGCTTTCAGGATAAACCTATATTCCGTATTCCTGTCGCTATGCGTTTTTTTTATGACGCTTATGATATTAAAGAAGCTGTTAAAAAGGATAACAAAAAAAGATGAAACCGTACTTTCCGCCATAAGCGCCGCTGTAATAATGTTTTCATATATGATATGGAACCAGGGGACAGAAGCCAAGGGCGGAATTTATATGTTAAACCTTTTGTTCCTGGCGCTTATTATATGGAGCGTCATGGAGCTGCTGGAAAGGTTTGAACCGGGGCGGCTGTATTTTATCTCTTTTATTTACGGCCTTTCGCTTGCCAACCACTGGCCAAGCATGATAGTGCTTGCGCCAGCTTTGGCGGCAGTTTATTTAATGCATATCAAAAAAGCATCCCTTAAAAATGTTTTTTTCTGCCTGTTATTTTTCATAATCGGATTAACCCCTTATCTTTATATGTTTATACGCGCGTCGGCTGACCCTGCCTTAAACTGGGGAGACCCTTCAAATCTTAAAAATTTTATCTGGGTTGTGTTAAGAAAAGCTTATCTTGGCCCGGTGGATGCCACCTGGGATGTTTATAAGTATCAGATAATGGAGTTTTTAAAACTGTTTTTTACGAATTTTGGATGGCTGTGGCTGTTTTTAATCCCGGGAATTGCAGCTGTCCGCGCTTATTCGCGCAGGCTTAACACGCTTCTGCTGTCAATGTCGGCTTTAATAATTCTGGTTGTTGTTTTTTACAACAGGACGCTGGAAGGCGTAAAATGGCTTATACAGATTTTCATTATGCCCGCGGAGTATATAATAGGGCTTTTTGCCGCAGCCGGCGCGGCGTTTACGTTCACGCTTTTGAAAAATAAAAAAATTTTTGTACGTGGCGCGTACCTTGCAGCGCTTGCCGCAGCCGCGCTGATGTTTCATCAGAACTTTACCAAAAACAACCACATAAATGATTATCTTTCATACGATTACGGTTACAACCTGCTGAAAACAATGGAAGCCGGCTCGCTTTATGCGGCTGACGGCGACTATAACCTTATGCCGGTTTACTATATACAGGAAATAGAAAAAAGAAGGCGCGATGTAATTTTTGCCACCGCGTCATTTTTAATTTTTGACTGGGGTATTGACGATTTTATAAAAAAATATGATGACATCCCCATGAAGCCGTTTGAAACCGAAAAAAATGTAAACAATATAATAGGGTATTATTATAATTCCATACCTGCGTACAGAAGCGCTTTTCTTCCAAGGCTTGACGCGTATATGCAGATGTACGCTCCGGCGCCAAAAGGGCTGTTAATAAGGTTAAACGGCGCGGGAAAGATTTATTCTCCCGCTGTATATGACATGTATTCATACAGGGGCATATTTGAAAAATTCACAAAAGAACATAAAAATAATTACGACCTTATTGGCTGGTATCCGGTATCTATGGTGAACCAGGCCAATGCGCTTTTGACAGCGGGTTATCCAAAACAGGCAGCGGAACTTTATGTAAGGGCGATGAATTTTCCGATAGACAAACCTGAAGGCAATATTTATTACAACACATCGCTTGCGTACGCGCAGTTAAATGATACGGATAATGAAATAAAGTATCTGCGGTTGGCCGCGCTTAAAAATACTGATTTTGCGTCCGCGTACGAAAGGCTTGGGTTATTGCTTTATGACAGGGGATTTTTAAAAGAGGCGCAGGATGCTTTTATTAAGTCCAGGGAAAGAGGCGGTAATTCAGAACCGGTAAGCAGGGGTATTAATGCGCTTGCTTCGCTGAACGATTACCAGATGAATGATTACGCTTTTAACAAAGCAAATCAGTATCTGCAGAAAAATGAATTCATCCGCGCCCGGGAATTGTATGATTTTTTACTTGAAAACAAGTTTAAAACAGATATAATATACATGAATTTAGGAGTGTTTCATTTTAAAACAAAAGATTATCAAAAGGCAATTGAGTGTTTTGGACAGTCTAATAATGAGACGGTTAGTGAAAATGCCATACTTTACCTTGCAATTGCGTTAAATGAAAGCGGGAATGAGAAGCAGGCGCTTTTAGAACTGGAAACAGGCATTAAGGCCTTTCCGCAGAGCAAAGCATTATGGGACTTATATAAAAAAATTAAAGGAGAACAGACAGGACAATGAACAAGATACTTCTCGCTCTTACCGACAGGGAAGACGCGATAAGGATTAACAATTATCTTGAAGATAATTCATACCAGCCTTACATTGTCACTGATTCCGCGTCCCTGATAGGCAAGCTTAAAGCCGGTTTTGATATGCTGATTATAGACAGCGACATCGCCAATGAGCTTGAACTGAACATCATAAAATTCATCAAAGAACGCCATCCCGGAATGAGGCTTATTCTTGTATGTTCGCGCGAGCAGCTTGACAGGGTAATTAAAAGCGCGTCGTCCGAGGGTTTTGATTATATTTTAAAACCGGTAAATTTAAATGAACTTAAATTCCTTCTTGAACGGTCTGCCGCGGTGTCTGTTGCTGAGATTTCACAGGATAACGAGCCGGACTATTTTGAAGGGCGCTTTGTGGGCAAAAGCGACAAGATAAGAAAAGTAATGGCTGTCGTAAAAAAAGTCGCAAAGAACGAAAGCAATATACTGATAACAGGCGAAACCGGGACAGGTAAGGAACTTATAGCAAGGGCGGTTTATGAACTTAGCAGAAGGGCTACAAAACCTTTTATCGCGGTTAATTCCGCCGCCATACCGGAAAACCTGCTTGAATCGGAATTGTTTGGATACAGAAAGGGCGCGTTTACAGGCGCGTCATCTGATAAAAAAGGGCTAATAGAACTTGCCGACGGAGGCACGCTTTTTCTTGATGAAATAGGCGACTTAAGCATGGGGCTGCAGGCAAAGTTATTGCGCGTGCTTGAAAACGGCGACTTAAGGCGGCTTGGTGATGAAGCTTCAAAGACCGTTAATATCAGGGTTATTGCCGCGACAAATCAGGAACTTTTAAAATCCATAAAGGAAAAAACTTTCAGGGAAGATTTGTTTTTCAGGCTTAATGTAATTCATATACACATTCCGCCTTTAAGGGAACGGGTGGAAGATATACCTTACCTGTTAAGGTTCTTTATAGAAAAATACAATAAGGCGGAACGGCGCAACATAGTGGGGATAGACGCCAACGCGCGCGCCGCGCTTTTAAATTATGAATATCCGGGAAACG
Source organism: bacterium (assembly GCA_029565735.1). Lineage (GTDB taxonomy): Bacteria > Oederibacteriota > PGYV01 > PGYV01 > PGYV01 > PGYV01. The sequence continues at coordinate 48,305 of JAKQNO010000040.1, read as the reverse complement.
TAAGGGAACTTGACAATATTGTCCAGCATGCGTTTGCAATGGCGCCGTCCGATATTATCACGGCCGCGGACCTTCCGGTAACTTTGCAGGGAATATCGCCTTTTAAAAAGCTTTCAGCGCCCGCGCCTGAAGGGGAAACAACTGACGGTTCTGACCGCGAACTAAACCTTGCGGCAGCGGAAAAAAGTTATATATTAAAAGCGCTTTCAAAATACTCGCAGAACCACACCAAAGCTGCAAAAGCCCTTGGTATTTCAAGGTCAACGCTGTGGAGAAAGATGAAAGAGTACGGGATAAACCTGCCGGAAGAATAGTGTATTAAGCTATAGGCAGATAAGCATAAGAGTAAAAATAAGCAATTAAGCTATAGGCAGATAAGCATAAGCGGTAAGAATAAACAGAAAGAATAAGCAATTAAGCTATAAGCAGATAAGCATAAGCGGAAAGAATAAAAAGAAAGAATAAGCAATTAAGCTATAGGCAGATAAGCATAAGCGGAAAGAATAAACAGAAAGAATAAGTAATTAAGCTATAGGCAGATAAGCATAAGGTTGAAGAACGTCTTTCTATCTTTCGCTTCTGCTTAATTGCCTATAGCTTAATCCTTTATAATTAAAAAGCCCCGCCCAAAGACACTTTAAATGAATTGCCAAGCTCTCCGTAAGGTTCGTATGAAAAGTCAACGTATTTGCTTTCAATGTTAAGTCCTATTCCCGCGGTCAGCCCTTTAAAACCTGTTGTGACGCCGGTGTTATCTGTCTGATATCCCGCGCGGACAGATACAAGATAAGGCGTTTTGATGTTAATGCCGGCCCTGTGAACGGGATTGTTGTTAACTTTGCCCACAAGGTTATATTCAGCGCTTAAATTATAATCCGCCAAATCTATTGTATAGAAAGCGCCCAACACAATGCCTTTCGGAAGTATGCTGCCGCCAAGCGTGCCGGCAAAATTTCTTGCAAGCAGGTTAACAGAAAGGCCGTTTAACGGTGTGAAATAACGCAGCCCAAGGTCAAGGGCGGCGGTTGAAATTGCGCTTCCGTCAATGGTGTCCAGTATATATTTTAAAGTGGCGCCAAAGTCTATGTTTTTTTCAAGCGAGTTTGAATAGGAAAGCGAAGCTGTGACGGCGTAAGGGGAAAAAGAGCCGGCTGCTATGTAATTGTTTTCGGCGTCAATATCGTATTTTTTCATTTCGCCGGCGTTAAAATATCCTATACCCAGCGCCGCATATCCAAACTTACCGAAATTTCCGGCGGCTGACAGGTGGTCCATCATCATATCCATAAGCCATACGTTATGGGAGAAAAACATGTCCCATTTTCTGTCCGTGTTTCTCATTGAAGCAAGGCCTGCGGGATTCCAGAAAACCGAAGACGCGTCATCGCATGACCCGATATAAGCGCCTGCCATGGCCGAACCGGCTGCTCCCGCGTAAAAATCAAGGTACCTTCCGGAAACTGAAGAGGTGTTTTTCATTTCCGCGTCCGCCGCAAAGCAGGCGGCTGATATGAACAAAAGGGCTGTTAAAAGTATTGTTGTTTTTTTCATGTGCGCGCCTCCTTATTTAACCACGGCGAATTTTTCGTGCTTTTTTACCGTTTTGGTGCCGTCTGTGTAATATATGACTGTCTGATAAAAGTAAATTCCGCGCGCCATTTTGGAAATGTCAAAGCGCGTGTATCCGTTTGGCGTGTTGTCTGTCACTGTTCCTGTTTCTTCGCCGTCAGTACCGTAAAGTATAATTTCAACCTGTTTTGCGGTTTTGCTTTCTTCAATAGGGTAGGCAATTGTCACAAAACCGGAATAAGCCGGGTTTGGATAAGCGAAAACCTTGGGCTGCGGTGTAGGCGTGTTTGTGGCGGTCATTGTGATTGTGGAAGTGGGGGTAATTGTAGGCGATTCAGTGGCTGTCCAGTCCGGTGTATTTGTTTCTGTGACTGTCTCAGTTACTGTTTCCGTGTTTGTTGCCGTAACTGTTTCCGTAGCGGTCTCTGTTACGGTCTCTGTCTCTGTAGGCGTTGCGTATGCCGCAACACAGGCAAGGGACAACAGGATAGCAATAAATAGTGTTTTAATTTTCATTTAATTCCTCCTTTGATGTTAAAACTATTTAAGATTTTACAGTAAAGGCGTGTAAAGTCAATGAGAAATTGGTGTTTTAGCCGGATGATTAGAGGATTAGATGCTTGGAGGATTGGATGTTCAGCAGCTTGGTTTAGCAGTGGTAGACGCGGGTCTTCAGCCCGCGGTAGTTGATTTAGATTTGTTTTTACTTCTGTCCCTCTGTCCCTTCGTGCATCCGTCCCTCTGTTTTACAGGGCTTGGGTATATTTTTTCAGTACGCGCCTCAAATTGGTATGTTTGTATCCAAATAAACTTGAAATCATCAGGCATGTTAATTCATTGGCAATCGGGAACTCGCGGCACATACGAATATGCCGTCGCGGCATTAAACAGCCCCTGCCGCATAAACAGTAGGTTAGGTCGGCACGCACTGAAAAAACACACCCAATCCCTGTATTGGTTTTACTTCCGTCCCTCTGTGCATCCGTCCATCTGTTTTACAGGGCTTGGGTATATTTTTTCAGTACGCGCCTCAAATTGGTATGTTTGTATCCAAATAAACTTGAAATCATCAGGCATGTTAATTCATTGGCAATCGGGAACCCGCGGCACATACGAATATGCCGCCGCGGCATTAAACAGCCCCTGCCACATAAACAGTAGATTAGGTCGGCACGCACTGAAAAAACACACCCAATCCCTGTAATGGTTTTACTTCCGTCCCTCTGTGCATCCGTCCATCTGTCCCTCCGTCTTTATTGCTTGCATTTTGCCTTTAATAAAATATAATTATATTGATTACGGAGGGCGGAATGATAATAACAAACGCAAGGATATTTAACGGCAAAGAATTTATAAAAGAAAATACGGTAGAAGTTGGAACCGACGGAATAATATCGTCATTATCTTTCACGCGAAACTTTTCTTCGGATTCGGGCAAATCAATTAACCTGCGCGGAAGGATACTTGCGCCAGGCCTTGTGGATATTCATACACATGGCGGCGCGGGGATTAATTCAACCGAACTTAAAGGAAAAGAAGGGCTTGAAAAAATAAGCTTGTCACTTGCCAAAACCGGCGTTACATCCGCGCTTATAACCGGGTTCTTTTCCGTGAAAGGCGAAAACGACCACCTTGATGTAATTGCGAATTTTTCAGATAATCTGAAAGGCGCAAGGATTCACGGGCTGTATCTGGAAGGGCCGTTTATAAATGAAAAAAAGCGGGGCATGATTTCGTGCGGCTATATAACAGATGCAAATTGTGAAAGTATATTAAAGCAGTTAAAGAAATTCAGGGGAAGGATTAAGATTATGACTGCGGCTCCGGAAAACGCGTGTGCGACGCGCGCGGCGGAAGCTTTAAATAAAACAGTAATTGCCTTTGGACATTCCAACGCGGGTTATAAAAAATCTTTGGCAGCTTTTAAAAACGGCTATACGCACGTGACGCATCTGTTTAACGCCATGGAAGGGCTTCACCACAGGGAAACAGGCCCGTTAGGCGCCCTGATTCACAGTAAAGATGTTTCAATAGAGCTTATTGCCGACGGAAACCACGTGCATCCCGCGGCAGTTGAAATTGCGTATCGTTTGTTTGGAAAGGAAAGGATTGTCCTTGTAACGGATTCCGCGGGCATGGATGCGATGAAAGACGGAAAATATTACAGCGCCGCGCTTGGGAATTTTGTGGTAAAAAACGGGTCAGTATATGACGGCGAAGGGAAGTTAATGGGCAGCAATACATCACTTCTTCAGATGTGTAGAAATATGAAGAAATGGCTTAACCTTCCGCTTGAAGATGTCCTGCGCATGGCAACTTTAAATCCCGCTTGCGTGATAAAAGAGAAAGCGGGTTTTATTGATAAAGGGTATTACGGTGATTTTATCGTGATTGACGAAGATCTGAAGCTTTTTGGTGTTATGATAGGCGGGAAAAAGATAGCCTGATTAAATCCATTTAATTCCATTTTCCCCTTAATAATTTGCAATTTGCTGCGCCTTCTGTTAAGATAAATAAACCACAGGCTGATACCTGTGGATTTTTTTTAATATGCGCGCTTTTGGAGGTAATACCATGAAAAAAAATATTCTTCTGGCTATTCTGCTTATTACGGTAACGGCAATGCCGTTGTACGCCAAAAAAGACAAAGACGCCTACGAGGCGTTAAAACCCCTTATGGAAGTTTACGCCATTGTCCAGGACAGTTACGTGGATGAGGACAAAACAAGCCCTGACGACCTGGTTACCGGCGCGATAAAGGGAATGGTGCAGACCCTTGACCCTTTTTCCCAGTATCTTGACCAGCAGAGTTTTAAGGACATGAACGAAGATACAAAAGCGGAATTCGGCGGCCTTGGGATTGAAATATCAGTCAAGGACGGGCAGCTGACCGTTGTAGCCCCCATTGAAGACACGCCCGCTTCCAACGCGGGAATTCAGGCGGGCGACAAAATTATGTTCATTGACGGCGAAACCACGGACGGCCTTGAAGTGATGGACGCTGTTCACAAACTGCGCGGACAGCCCGGCACTAAGGTCACCATAACGGTGCAAAGGGGGCGGGAGCAGCCAAAAGACTACGTGATAACAAGGGCGGTAATTAAAATAGAAACCGCAAGATATTCTGTAATTAATGATAAATACGGTTATATAAGGATTAATGAATTCATGGGCAAGGCGTCGGATGTTGTTTTAAACGCGATAGGCGAATTCAGGGAAAAGAAAATTAAGAAAGTTATAATTGATTTAAGAAACAATCCGGGCGGCCTTCTTGACCAGGCCATAAAAGTGTCGGATATTTTTCTTCCGAATGACAAAGTAATTGTGTCAACCGCCGGAAGAAACAAGGAAAAACTTCAGAAATTCAAATCCTCTGACAATATAGAATTTAAGGGAGACATAGTGATAATAGTAAATGAAGGAAGCGCGTCAGCTTCCGAAATCCTTGCCGGCGCGCTGAAGGATAACGACAAGGCCGTGGTAATAGGCACAAATACTTTCGGCAAAGGTTCGGTGCAGACCATAATCCCGCTTTCGGATAATTCGGCAATAAGGCTTACCACCCAGCAGTATTTTTCGCCAAACGGCAATAAAATTCACGGAGTGGGCATCAAGCCGGACATAGAAATTAAGGATCCGGTTGCTTCGTCCTTTTCCGTTGACCTTCTGGAAAAAGGTTTGATTACGGAATTTGTAACCGATTACCTTAAAAAGAACCCCGAAGGAATTGACGCTGCAAAAAAAGAAAAAAACGGGGCAAAGGTTTCCGAATCCGATATTAAAGTATTCTTTAAGAAAAGTTTTGACGAAAAACTTATGGAAGATTTTGCGAAATGGCTTAAACAGAAAGGCGAAGACGTGCAGCCGCAGGAATTTTCTTCTGACAATGAAATACTTGCCAAGTGGATTAAAACGGAGATGGCTTTAAAACAGAAGGGAAGAAATGTAAGCAGGGCCGTATCGGTTGAAAATGACACGCAGATTAAAAGGGCAATGGATATACTGGATACGGTTTCAAGGCTTTCGCGCAACTGACAAATATGGCGCGCAAAAAGAAAAAGCAATCCTTCTTTCCTGCCTTAATTTTTTTCGCGCTTGCAGGCGCCGCACTTTACTATTTTTATTTACTTCCGTTGCAGCACAAGCGGGCTGCCGAAGAAACGCATAAAGCCGCTGCTGTTTCGCGGGATATCCTTTTAAAAAAAGTGCTTATTGACCCGGCTCTTGTTATTTATGATAAAGACGGATTTGTAAGGGCAAAGCTTCCGCTGCGCCATGACGCGGGTTCGCTTCAGAGCCTTTTTAAAAAAGAACTGGCCGTGTTTCCTGAAGCGGCGGTAAAACTTGATGAAAAAAGGGAAAACGGCGCTGTTATTACGATGCTGTCTGCCGTGATAAATGAAACTGAAGTCCTTAAGGCGGAGCTTATAAAAAAGCCCGGCCCAAAAATTGTGATAATACTTGATGACTGGGGATACAATACCCGCGATTTTGCTTATTTGAATTCCATAAAGCAGACATTCAACTGCGCTGTGCTTCCGGATTTGAAACATTCGCAGAAAGCCGCGGAGCTGGCGCGCGCTTCAAAAAAAGGCGTTATCCTGCATCTTCCCATGCAGCCCAAAGCCGTAATGCCCATGGAAAAATCAACAATAATGAGCGGCATGAATGAAAACGCCGTGGCGTCAATAACTGGGAAAAATTTTAAATCCATAGGATATCCGCGCGGCGCGAATAACCACGAAGGTTCAATGGCAACGGCCGATGAAAAGGTTATGTCATATCTTATGCGTTACTTCGCGCAAAACGGGCTTTTTTTTATAGACAGCAGGACAGCTTCAAATTCCGCGGCGATACGTGAAGCCAAAAAAGCAGGCGCGTTTTCCGCGCAAAGGGACGTATTTCTTGATAATGAAAAAAATCCTGAATATATTAAAGGCCAGATTGAACAGCTGGCAGGGCTTGCAAAAAAGAAAGGCTATGCCGTGGGCATAGGGCACGACTTTCCGGCGACGCTTGAAGTGCTGGCGGAATTAATGCCAAAACTTGAAGCGCGGGGCTATGAATTTGTTTACGCCGCGGAAGTTGTTAACTAAAAAATATTTAAGGAGAAACACCTTGAAGGTGCTTGGAATTGAAACGTCGTGCGATGAAACTTCAGCCGCGGTTTATGACGGGAAAAAAATCCTGTCCAATGTCATATTTTCGCAGGTTGACACTCATAAAGTTTACGGCGGAGTTGTGCCGGAAATAGCGGCAAGGGAACATTTAAACAGGCTTCCTGCGGTTGTTGATGAGGCGCTTTCCAAAGCAGGCGCCGGCCTTAAAGAAATAGGCGGAATAGCAGTTACTTACGGGCCGGGCCTTGCCGGGCCGCTTATAGTGGGCGTTTCATACGCCAAGGCGCTTGCGTACGCGTCAGGCAAAAAATTCACGGGTGTCAACCACCTTGAAGGCCACCTGTTAAGCCCGTTTCTGGAAAACAAGGATTTTAAATTCCCGTTTGCCGGAATCGTGGTTTCCGGCGGGCATACAAATATTTACATAGCAAAGGATTTCGGCAGTTATGACCTTATGGCTTCCACAAGGGACGACGCGGCAGGCGAGGCTTTTGATAAAGCCGCAAAGATGCTTGGGCTGCCGTATCCCGGAGGGCCGGAAGTTTCCAAAGCCGCCCTTAAAGGTAATGATAAAAAAATTGTTTTTCCGCAGGCGCAGATGAAGGATAACAGCATGGATTTTTCTTTCAGCGGGCTTAAGACTTCCGTGTTATATTATATACAGAGGAACCAGGGGAAAATAAAAAGCGGGCAGGTCACAATAGAAGACATTGCGGCGGCTTTTCAGAAAACAATTATCAGGACAATTGTAAAAAAGACATCAAGGGTGTTAAAGGACAGCGGGATAAAAACACTGGCAATCACCGGCGGAGTGGCGGCCAATATAAGTTTAAAGGAAGAACTGAAAAAATTCGCGATGGAAAGAAAAATTGGCTTTTACGCGCCTTCAAACCTGCTGTGCACGGATAACGGCGCTATGATAGCTTACGTGGGATATGAAAGGATTAAAAGGGGGCTTTTGTCGGGCATGAATTTAGAAGCGCAGCCTGACCTTAAAATATAACGGAGGTCTGAAAAATGTCTGAAAAAGAGATGCTTGTAAGGATAGGCGTAATACTGCTTTTAAGCGCGGCGGTGGGCATTGACAGGGAATTAAAGCATAAACCCGCGGGCATAAAAACTCACATGCTTGTCGGGCTGGGCTCCACAATATTCACGCTTGTTTCCATCAGCATGTTTTATATGTTCAAAGATATAACACAGGCCGGCGGCCAGCCGGACCCCGGCAGGATTGCCGCGCAGATAGTGACGGGCATAGGGTTCCTTGGCGCGGGCACAATACTGCAGTCGCGCGGGACTGTAACCGGTTTGTCAACCGCGGCAAGCCTTTGGGCGGTGGCGGGAATAGGGCTGGCAACAGGGACAGGCATGTACCTTGTGGCTGTTGTGGCAACAATTGCCATAGTGCTTATATTTATTATAACCAACAGGATTGCGGATATGCTTGGAATAGGAGTAGAGGAAGTTGAAGAAAAAATAAAAAAACTTGAAAGCAAAGTCATTAAAAAAAGGCAAAAACGCGGAGCAAAATGAATATCTTTGAAAGAATAAAAGAGTTTCCGTATGTGCTGGCTCCGCTGGCGGGATACACTGATTCGCCTTTCAGAAAAATAGCAAAACGTTTCGGCGCTTCATTTGTATGGACAGAGATGATAAACGAACACACAATGGCGAGGTACCACGACAAAATAGAGCCGTTATACAGGTATGATGAAGAAGAGCATCCCATTGGCATGCAGCTTTTCGGCAAAGAGCCGGCGCTTTTTGGCGAGGCCGCGGCAAAAGCGCAGGCGCTTGGATTTGACGCGGTTGACATAAATTTCGGCTGCCCCGCAAGGGCTGTGACAAACGGCGGGTCGGGTTCCGCCATGATGAAAGACATAAAAAAAGCGCGGGAAGTCGTTAAAGCGGTTGTGTCTTCTGTTACAATACCGGTGGGCATTAAAATCAGAAGCGGCTGGGATGACAATAACAGGAATTTTATGGACTTTAACGCGATGGCGGAGGATAACGGCGTTTCTTTTATATGCCTTCATCCAAGGACAAGGTCGCAGATGTTTAAGGGCCATTCAAACTGGGACGAACTGAAACTTTTAAAGGAAAAGTCAAAATTGTTTGTCCTTGGAAGCGGCGATATAATGACAGCCGCAGACGCGCTGCGCATGAAAAAAGAAACAGGCGTGGACGCGGTAATGATAGCGCGCGGTGCGATGAACAGCCCGTTTATATTTAAAGAGATAAAAGAGCCGGGCTTTCAGCCGTCTTTTCGCGAAAGGATTGACCTTGCGTCATATCATTACGAAGAGATGCTTAAATACAAAGGCCATAAAGCGGTATTTGAAATGCGCAAATACTTCGGGCGGTACCTGAAAGGTTTTGACAATGCGGTTGCCGCCAGGGTGGCGCTTTTTAAAATGGAAGACGAACAGCAGATAAGGGAATTTCTGCGGCGCCTTCCGGAGATTGAGGAAAAAGGGGAAATAGCGGGGTGAAAAGGTTTTTTCTTGCGTTAACAGTTTTCATTGCGGCTGCATCAGCCGGTTTTGCCGGCATGGAAATTACCGGCACAACCAGCGTGAATTTTTTAAAGATAAGCCCGTTCGCGCGCGCCGCAGCCATGGCAGGCGCGTATGAAGGCATTTCCGAAGGAGCGTACGGGATGTTTTATAATCCCGCGGGAATATCGCACGTGCTTGCTTATGACCTGCATTTAAGCCATGTCAGCTGGTTTCAGGGAATCAATTATGAATACATCGCGCTTATTTTTCCTTTTCCGCTTATGGAAAGCGCTAAAATCGGCGCTTCTTATTCCCATATGTCAGGCGGCAGGATGAACATGAACACGCAGCTGCAGGGTTCGGACTACGGTTATCTTAACTCCGGTCTAAACTGGGATTCCTTTACCATAAAAAGTTTTAATCCATATGACAGTTCTTTTGCCCTTGCTTACGCGATGAGCATAAAAGAATACCTCTCCGCAGGCGTAAGGTTAAGGTTAAATTCACAGAATATCTCGGAAGCTTCCGGATACAACCTTACCGCGGATATCGGAATGCTTTACAAAATGGATATTAACGGCAACCTGCTTGGGTTCGGAGTCACCATAAATAACCTTGGGTCTGAATTAAAAATGGAAAACACAGGGGCTGAACCGCCTAAAATTCTGCACCTTGGCGTGTCAGACAGGCTTGATGTGCCGGGCGGGGTTTTAACCGCCGGCGCGCAGTTTAATCTTCACGTTGACTATGATTTCCAGTATATGTTCGGCGTGGAATATATGGTATTTGACATGCTTTATCTGCGGGGCGGATATAAATTCGGCGGTTTTAATCAGCCCACGGCCGGATGTGGAATCAAACTGGCGGGATTCGGTATTGATTACGCGTTTGAAGGGTACGATGAACTTGGCGCGACTCACCGTTTCTCCCTGTCGTATGTGTGGGGCACCCCGCCGCTTAAACTTAAAGTAAAGCAGAAAGTATTTTCCCCGAATAACGACGGGTATAAGGATTACGTGGAATTTGAAAACCTGTATCAGTCGCAGGAAAAAGTACTGTCTTCAGCCGTGGAAATATTCGGTAATGACGATGAAATTCCGGTTGCCGCGGTGCAGGTGGAAGATTTAACCAAAAGCGTAAGCTGGTACGGCGCGGGCGAATTAATGCTTTCTGACGGGACTTATAGAGCCAAATCGTACGCCGTTTACAGGCAGGGGAAATCTTTTTCAAACACGCAGGAATTTGAAATTGACAATACGCCGCCTGCGGTAAATATGTCGGCTGAGCCAAAACTGTTAAAACCCGGGATGCAGGAAGCCCTTATTATACCTTCCATTATATCAATGTCGGCAATTGATAAAAACGGCATAGACAAGTGGCAGCTTGTGGTATGGGACATTGACAAAAAGATTTTCTACACGGCTTCGGGAAAAGGCGCGCCGCCGGATAAATTCAGGTGGGACGGAAAAGGGAACAGCGGCGAATATGTAAACACCGGGCAGATTTATTATTACGCTATGACAGCGTGGGACAGGCTTGGCAATAAAGCGCAGACAGAGCCGCAGTCGCAGGTTGTGCTTTTAAAAGAGATTAAGCTTACTTATTCTTCGGACGCTCTGTTTGATAAAAACAGCGCTGACGTAAAAATTTCCGCTTACAGCGCGCTGAAGTCAATGAAAAAGGTGCTGGAAAAATACCCGGATTCCGAAATACTTGTGGCGGGTTATACGGATAATACAGATGCCGACAGTATAGGGACTTCTTTACAAAGGGCGGAAGCGGTGAAATTCTTCATGTCAAACCTTATCGGCATAGAAGAATCGCGCATCAAAACAGAGGGCAACGGAGACATGTCTCCCATAGCGGATAATTCAACCGAAGAAGGCCGCGCGAAAAACCGCCGTGTGGAAGTCACAATAAAATCCACGATATACAAATAAAAACGGCAGCCGGGCAGCTAAGCAGCTTGGCAGCTGGGCTTGGAAAGACAGCGAATTAAGCTATAGGCAATTAAGCATAAGCGAGAAGATTAAAACATAGCGTATTAAGCTATAAGCAATTAAGCATAAGCGAAAAGATTAAAACATAGCGGATTAAGCTATAGGCAATTAAGCATAAGCGAAAAAGCTGCTAATGTGCTATATTTTGCCGTGGTAGACGCGGGTCTTTAGCCCGCGGCAGTTGGTGTTGTATTTGTCTTTAATTTTCGACAGCCCAGCTGCGGATTTACCTCCGTGCATCTGTACATCTGATCCTCGTGTTTGACAGGGCTTGGGTATATTTTTTCAGGGTGCGCTGTAAATTGGTATTCTTGCAGGTAAACAATTTTGAAATCAGCACTTAATTAACGTCATTGGCTATCGTAAACTCCCGGCACATACGGATTTGCCGTCCCCTAACACTTGCGCTCGTAGACTCGCGCAAGCCCGGGGATTTCCGCTTCGCAGGCTCGCTCCAACCGCGGCATTAAACAGCCCCTGCCGAATACACACTATGTTAACGCGGCACACCCTGAAAAAACACACCCAACCCCTGTTTTGTTTCTTCCAATTTTCGAATTTCCATTTTTGAATATCAATGTCTCCGGCCATCAATTCTCAATTTACTTAATCCCTTAAAAGTATTATAATTAACAAAATACTAACAGGAGACTGCTGCCCGAATGATAACGATGAAAAAGATGGTAATAGAAGGGGGAAAGAAATTAAAGGGAAAGGTTTCTGTGTCGGGTTCAAAAAATGCCGCCCTTCCCATAATGGCCGCGGCAATACTTGCGGACGGACCTTGTGTAATTAATAACGTGCCTGACCTTACAGACATCAGGACAATGGCCAAACTTTTAAAAATACTGGGCGCGTCCGTTGAATTTAAGGATCACACCCTTGTAATTGACCCCACGGGAATAAAAAAATTTACGGCGCCGTATGAACTTGTTAAAACCATGCGCGCGTCCATATATGTGCTTGGGCCGCTGACGGCAAAATATAAAAAAGCCAAAGTATCCCTGCCGGGCGGATGCGCCATAGGCGCAAGGCCCATTGACCTTCATATTAAAGGAATACAAAAACTTGGCGCCAGGATTGAATTAAAGCACGGTTATGTAAGCGCGTCCGCGAAAAAGTTAAAAGGCGCTAAAATTTCATTTGACAAAGTAAGCCTTGGCGCAACGGTAAACATCCTTCTTGCTTCTGTTCTGGCTGAAGGCGTTACGACAATAGAAAACGCTTCCAAAGAACCGGAAGTGATTGACTGTATTAATTTTCTTATTGCGATGGGCGCAAAAATAAAAGGTTCGGGTACGGCAAGCCTTGAAATTACAGGCGTAAAAAAACTGTCCGCGGTTAAGGGGTACAGCGTCATACCGGACAGAATTGAAGCTGCGACATTCATCGCGGCCGCGGTTATTACGAAGGGAAGGGTGACTGTCACGGGATTAAATACGGGCCATCTTTCGGTATTCCTGGAAAAGCTTGGCGAAACAGGCGTTAAGATAACCTCGGGCAAAAATAAAGTTGATATATTCCCTTATAAGGGCAGGATAAAAGCGCTGGACATAGTGACAGAACCTTATCCGGGCTTTCCCACGGATATTCAGGCGCAGTGGATGGCGCTTATGTGCACGGCGCAGGGAGATTCCATTATTAAGGAAACAATCTGGGAAAACAGGTTCATGCATGTTCAGGAGCTTATGCGAATGGGCGCCGCGGTAAGAATTCAGGGCAACACCGCGATAGTTACCGGCGTAAAGCAGTTAAGCGGAGCGGATGTTATGGCTTCTGACCTGCGCGCTTCAGCCGCCCTTATACTGGCAGGGCTGGTTGCGCAGGGCGAAACGGTTGTAAGAAGAATCTACCACCTTGAACGGGGGTATGAAAATCTTGATTTGAAGCTGAAAAACATAGGCGCATCGGTCCGCATTGAAAGGGAGAATGCCGTATGAGGACTCAGATAATCTATGTGATATGCGGTTTTGCGATTTTCACAGTATCGCTTTTATGCGCCGGAATAATCGCGTTTATTTTTCCGGAAACCGACCCCATGTGGATACTTGGCCTTGTAATGGCGGATTCTTTTATTATTTTTATCGTGGCAGCGATTTCCATAAAAACTGTCAGCGATTACGCGTTAAGGACAATTGCCGCGCTTGCGGCAAAAGAAGAGGACTATGACAGGGAGCTTGACAAAAACCGTGAATTCGCTGCGGCTGTGGAGACGTTAAGAAAACACAGAAAAGCTGAAAGCGAAAAAGTAATTATTCCAAAGGAAAAATTTCAGCAGTACTCTGAAACGTTAAAGAAAGCGGTTGTTTACATTGAAGAAGACGCGGAGCGTTATTTAAAGATACAGGACAATATAAGAAACATAAAGAAATATTTTGAATCAGCTGAAAAACTTTTTTCAAAGGTGAATACAATAGGGCAGGAAATTAAAGCATCATCAAAAAATATTGATGAATCAACGCAGAACGTCCTTGCTGACGCAAAAAGGCAGTCGGAAGTGGCGTCAAAAGGCGTGAAAGCCATAGGCAGGGAAATACAGGGAATCACGGAATTAAAGCATTCCATAATGTCTTCAACCCAGATAATAGAAGAACTTGTTGATATGTCCGATAAAATCAAGCTTTTTGTAATAAAAATCGCGGATATGGGCAAAAAAACCAACCTTCTGGCTTTAAACGCGGGCATAGAAGCGGCAAGGGCGGGCGAGGCGGGAAAAAGTTTTTCTGTCGTTGCCAATGAGATTAAAAAACTTTCCGCAAGCTCCAACCAGTCAGCCGAAGAAATAGCCGCCATACTGCTTAACATTCAGATAAAGACAAAAGAAGTCATTGAAATCATAAAACTTACGGAAAAATTTGAAGACAATATAAAAACTTTTTACAGCACCGGCGACCTTTTTATAGAAATAGTCAGGGCGGTGACGCATATAGAAAAAATAATAGGCAATATAACAAATTACACGGACGAGCATTTTACCGACAGCGAGCTTTTATGTAAAATAATAAATGACAATACAAGCAAGGCTCCGGAATACAAAAAATACATTGAACAGATAAATATTGAAACCGAAGCGCCGGCTGACAGCGGAAAAAATATATCCGCCGACCTTCAGGATATAAGGGCGGAATTTACGGAAATAATAAGACGTTATAAAGAAAAAGGTGAATAAATGACAGGCGAAGGAAAAAATATTACAGAAGCTCAGATGCAGATTGAGAAATTAAAAAACCTTAAAATAAACAGGGAAACAAGGGCGCAGAAAGCCAGGCGCGAAGAATACTCCTTTGACAAAGATTCTTTCGAGGCGGAAAAGACCGCAGCTGAGAAGCCGGAAGAAAAAAATACTCAGCCGGAAACCGCGCCGGCGGCCGCGCATGAAAAACACCATAAGCCGGCTTCCGGAAAGTTTATAAGGACGGTAAGGGTTGAAAAGTATAACTTTGACGGGCTTCACAGGATGGTTAACGAAATAAATAAAAAAAGGCCGGGCGTAAGGCTTACAAAAGACAAACTTGTGAACCTGCTGTTAAAACACTTCCTTGAAGCGCACCCGGATTTTGGAGACCTTGGATCAAGGGAAAGTATTGAAGAAATAATAAAGGGGTTTAAATTCAAATGAACTGCGCGGAAATAGAATTCTGCCTGACAGAAAAAAATTCGGCAATTGAAATGCTGTATGACATTGCGTTGAAGCAGAACGAAGGGCTAAAACAGGGCGACCTTGAAAAGGTGATTTTTCTTGATGAAAAAAAGAGGCTTTTGCTGGAAAAAATGGACGCTTTAAATGCCAGAATTAAAGTGCTTTTAAAAGGCGGAAAACCTCCGGAAAGCATTAAAAATAAAGTAAAAACAGTCAATGATTCCTTTGAAAAACTGATTGGAATTGAAAAAAAGAACGATTCTCTGGTTTCTGAAACAATTGCTTTAAACAGCGGAAAACACGCAAAAGCATACAGCAAATTCAGGGGAATATAGGCCTTTTATAGAATGTAAAACGGTGTTTCGTTAATACGAAATAAAAAAAAACTTGACAAAAAAAATTGTTTTAAGTAATATAGAAACACTTGATGCAGAAAAACAGATTTTTATATTATTTCTCAAACAAAAGAGAGGATAAATCTTTATGCTTGAAGGTATTTTTTCCAGCGAAGTATATCAGGTTTTGGAAAAATCGCTTAATGCTTCATCGCTTCAGCATAAAATGATAAGCAATAATATTGCCAATGTAAATACGCCCGGTTTTAAACGGTCGGAAGTCGTGTTTCAAAGCAAACTTTCCGAAATTCTTGATAAAAAAGACAAGGAATTTTTGCCGCTTTCTGTTACAAATATCAACCACATTCCTTCCGGAACTGATTTTACGCTGGCGCAGCTGCAGCCGGAAGTTGTTACGAATTCTGAAACATCATTAAGGACAGATGACAACAACGTTGACATAGATTATGAAATGGCAAAAATGGCTGAAAATACAACAAATTATTCAACGCTTGCCCAGCTTATGTCGCTAAAAATCAGCGGGTTAAAGACGGCTATAACAGAAGGCGGGAGGTAATAACAAGTGAGCGCATTTGACGCGTTTGTAATCAGCGCATCCGGCCTTACGGCGGAACGCTTAAGAATGGATGTGATTTCAAACAATATAGCAAATGTTAATACGACAAAGACGGTTGACGGCGGCCCGTACCAGAGGCAGCGCGTTATTTTTGAACCCAGGGGAGAGAAAGCGAATATGCTTTTCCCGGCAATGTTTGATAAATCAAAACGTATTGCCAATTTTTCGGGGGTCAAGGTAACGGGCGTAATTAATGACGCTAATCCGCCAAAGTTAATGTTTGACCCGGGGCATCCGGACGCAAATAAAGAAGGGTACGTGGCAATGCCCAATGTAAATATCGTAAAAGAAATGGTTGATATGATTTCCGCTACAAGGGCTTATGAAGCAAACGTAACCGCGCTAAACTCCGCCAAATCTATGGCGGCCAAAGCGCTTGAAATAGGGAAAGCTTAAATAATAATTAAAGTAATAATAAAGTTATAATAATATGGAGGCCGGCATTATGTCAGCACCTACGGCGATAACAGGTTTGGAAAGCGTTCTGGGAAAAGTAAATATTCCAGAAACCATACTTAGTAATGTACAGCCGGTACAGCCTGAAATAAAGACAGGCGCCGCTGATTTTGGAGAAGTGCTTCAGACCGCCATTAAATCAATTAATGAAACGCAGATTAACGCGGATAATGCCATTGCCCAGCTTGCGGCAGGGCAGGATATTGAACTTCATAATGTTATGATAGCCGTTGAACAGGCAGGGACGACTTTACAGCTGGCGCTTCAGGTTAAAAATAAAATAACCGAAGCTTACCAGGAAATAATGAGAATGCAAATCTAATTTACGGGTGAGGTGATATAGTGAACGACTTTCTGTTGAAGACATGGGAGCGTTTAAAATCTTTCTGGCAGTCGCAGGACCGTTCAAGAAGGATTTTATGGATAACCGTTCCGTCGCTTGTATTAATAGGCCTTATTGCACTGGCTTTATGGACTACGTCCCCTAATTATTCGCCGCTGTTTTCCAACCTTACGCAGGAAGACGCGGGCAATATTATAGCGGAACTGAAAGACAGGAAGGTACCTTATAAAATAGGAAACAACGGCAAGACAATTTCCGTGCCGTTTAAGGATGTTTATGATTTAAGGCTTGAAATGGCATCCAAAGGCATGATTAAGGGCGGCGGCGTCGGATTTGAGATTTTTGACAAGACCAACCTTGGAATAACCGATTTCACCCAGCGCGTAAATTTTGTAAGGGCGCTTGAAGGGGAACTTGGAAGGACAATTTCAAACATTGAAATTATAGATGAAGCAAGGGTTCACCTTGTGCTCCCTAAAAAAGAACTGTATGAAGAAAAAGAAAAAGAGCCCACGGCTTCAGTCCTTGTAAAGATGAAAGCGGGGCTTAAGTTAAGCTATGATAACGTTAAATCCATTGTTTTCCTTGTTGCCGGAAGCGTTGAAGGCATGAAGCCTGTAAATGTCACTATTATTGATTCCAACGGCACGGTACTAAGCGATATTATTAAAGATGAACTTATGGAAGAAGGCTCTTCTTCCTATTCTTACAGCAAACAGCTTAAACTTACGAATCAGCAGATGAATATGCAGAGTGAATTTGAAAAAGACATTCAGCGCAGGGTTGAATCCATGCTTACAAACGTCCTTGGCGAAAAAAGGGCGACGGTCCGCGTAAACGCGGAGCTTAGTTTTGACCAGGTGGAAAAGAAAGATGAAATTTACGAACCTGTTGTGGGCGGAAAGGGTATTATAAGAAGCTCTAAAAGAAACCTTGAAAACTACACAGGAGTGGGCACATATCCGGGCGGAGTGCCGGGAACAGATTCCAATGTACCCGGATACAAATCCGCGGTAAGCGGAAATTCGCAGTTTACAAAATCGGAAGTCACGGAAAATTATGAAATTTCAAAGAAAGAAAAACACGTAATAGAAACTGTCGGGGACGTAAAAAGGCTGTCAATTGCTGTTATAGTTGATAACCTTCAGCCCCAGCAGGTTAATTCAATAAGAAACGCGGTTATAGCTGCCGCGGGCCTTGACCTTACAAGGGGCGACCAGGTAGCTGTTGAAAACATAAGTTTCGACAGGTCTGTTGAAAAAGCGGAAATGGCAAAAGCGGACATGAGCGCAAGGGAAAAATACATGACAACGCTTACAAGCCTTGGAATTGTCCTTGGCATCCTGCTCTTCGCCCTGCTCTTCCTGCGTTCAACGCTGAAACCGAAAGCAATAAGGGAAAAGCTGCGCAGGCAGATAGAGATGGCCGCGAAAGACGTGCGCGCGGAAGAAGAAGTGGAAGTGCCTCTGGAAGCGGTGCCTTCAGCCGCGGAACTTGCTGAAGCCCAGAAACGCGCTGAAATGAAGAGGCAGATCACAAAGATTGCAAGGGAAAACCCCAAAATTATCGTCCAGCTTATTAAACGCTGGCTGACTGAAGAGAAGAGGTGATCGACCATGCCAATGAACGGTGAACAGAAAGCCGCCACGCTTCTCATCACTCTTGGGCCGGATCTTTCGGCGGAAGTATTCAAGAACCTTTCTGATGAGTTGGTAGAGCAGCTTACGTTACAGATAGCAAACACAAAGAAGATCACCCCGCAGGACAGGGATTCGGTAATGGAAGAAAGTTATCAGCTTGCGCTGGCCGAAGAATACATATCCCAGGGCGGCATTGATTACGCAAGGGAACTTCTTGAAAAGGCGCTTGGCGAACAGAAAGCCGTTGAAATATTAAACAGGCTGCAGGGCGCGCTTCAGATGACGCCTTTTGACTTTATTAAAAAGACGGACCCGCAGCAGATTCTTAATTTCATACAGAATGAACACCCGCAGACAATCGCGCTTGTGCTTGCGCACCTTCAGCCGGAACAGTCGTCCAACATACTGTCTTCATTGCCCACTGACATTCAGGTTGATGTTGCCACAAGGATAGCCACCATGGAAAGGGCGACTCCGGAAGTTATAATGGAAGTTGAAAAAGTGCTTGAAAGAAGGATAGCATCAGTATTCACCCAGGAATTTGCTTCAGCCGGCGGCGTAAGGTCGGTTGCTGAAATGCTTAACAGGGTTGACAGAAGCACTGAAAAAGCGATTATGGAAAAACTTGAAGAAACCAATCCGGATCTTGCTGATGAAATCAAAAGGCTTATGTTCGTGTTTGACGACGTACTGCTTCTTGATGACAGGACCATCCAGCAGATATTAAGGGAAATAGACTCCAAGGATCTTGTACTTGCGCTTAAAGGCGCTTCTGAAGAGTGCAAAAATAAGATTCTTAAGAACATGTCCAGCCGCGCCCGCCAGATGATACTTGAAGACATGGAAGTCATGGGCCCTGTAAGGATAAAGACCACGGAAGAAGCCCAGCAGAAGATAGTAAACGTTATAAGGCAGCTGGAAGAAATGGGCGAAATTGTGGTTGCAAGAGGCGGAGAGGAAGAAATCTTTGTTTAAGAATATTTACAAGCCTGAGGATTACACAATCAAAGGCAATCCTTATAAGCTGCGCGGCACATTTTTATCAAAAAAAGATAAACTGGCTGCCGCAGCCCCATTGGCAAAAGAAGAAACTGCCCTTGAAAAAATAGAGAGGCAGGAAGAATATTTAAGGGATTTAAACGCGCAGGCGGCCGCCAAAGAAGCGGAACTTGAAGCGTTAAACAGGGAAGTTGAAAGCATGACCGGGCAGGCTGAAATTCAGGCGCGCAGGATTATAGAAAACGCTATGAAAGAAGGCGAAAGCCTGAAAGAATTAAAATCAAAACAGGGCCACGACGAGGGTTTTGATAAAGGTTATTTTGAAGGTATTGAAAAAGGAAAACATGAAACTACAGATAAATATTCCGCCCTTATTTCCGCTATGGAAAGCATAACCCAACAGGCGCAGCTTGAAAAAAACAAAATAATCAAAAGTTCCGAAGATGATATTGTTGCGCTTTCTGTTGATATAGCAAAAAAGGTCGTATACGGAGAGTTAAAAACAAACAATGAAGTAATCAAGGGTTTTGTAAAAGAGGCCCTTTTAAAACTTGAAGACAAAGAAAAAGTTACAGTTTATTGCCATCCCGATGATATTGAACTTATCAAGGCGCACAGGGCCGAATTCGCGGAGCTTACGGATCCCGTAAGTTCGCTGCGCATTATCCCGGATGATATGCTTGAAAAGGGCGAATGCAGGCTTGAATCAAAAAATGAAATCATAGACACGGATTTAAATTATCAATTTGGGGAAATTAAAAAGAAACTTTCCCTGGGGGAATGACCCATGGGAATCGACCTTAAGAAATATCACGAAAAACTCCGCAAAATTGAAACCTTAAAAACAAGCGGCAAAGTCACGCAGATAGTGGGCCTTGTCGTTGAAGTATCCGGCCTTCGCGGTTCCATAGGCGAACTGTGCAGCATAATATCCCGAAATGAAGAGACCGTTATTGTCGCGGAAATAGTCGGTTTTAAAGAAGACAAAGCGCTTCTTATGCCGCTTGGCGACCTTCACGGAATTGGGCCCGGCGCAAGGGTTATTTCATCCGAAGAAGAATTCAAAGTGGCTGTCGGCGAAAACCTGCTGGGCAGGGTGCTTGACGGGCTTGGCAGGCCGCTTGATGACAAAGGCCTGGTAAAGACAAAAGAATTTTATTCCGCGTATAACTCGCCATCTGACCCTTTAAACAGGAAAAAAATTGATGAACCTGTGGCAACCGGCATCCGTTCAATTGACGGCGCGCTTACCGTGGGCAAAGGGCAAAGGATGGGCATATTCGCCGGCTCCGGCGTGGGCAAAAGCACGGCGCTTGGAATGATTGCCAGAAACACAAACGCGGACATAAACGTAATAGCGCTTATAGGCGAAAGGGGAAGGGAAGTCAGGGATTTCATAGAAAAGGACCTTGGAAAAGAAGGTTTAAAACGCTCGGTTGTAATTGCGGCCACATCAGATCAGCCCGCTCTTATAAGAAGAATGGGCGCTTTTGTCGCGACTTCAATAGCGGAATACTTCCGCGACAAAGGCTACAATGTAATGCTTATGATGGATTCTGTTACAAGGTTTGCCATGGCTCAGCGCGAAATAGGGCTTGCCATAGGCGAGCCGCCAACTACAAAAGGATACACGCCTTCGGTGTTCGCGCTTCTTCCAAAACTGCTTGAAAGGGCCGGCACGACAGCGCATAAAGGTTCCATAACAGGATTATATACCGTGCTTGTGGAAGCCGATGATATGAATGAACCGATATCCGACCATGTAAGGGCTATTCTTGACGGCCATATAGTTTTGTCAAGGGCGCTGGCCGCACAAAGCCATTATCCGCCGGTTGACCTTCTTGATTCCGTAAGCCGCTGCATGACGGATATTACCGATGAAAAACACCGCAAAGCTGCTTCCAGATTAAAAGAAGTGCTTTCAGTTTATAAAAACGCAGAAGACCTTATTAACATAGGCGCGTATGTGGAAGGCAGCAATCCGCAGATAGATTACGCTTTGAAAAAAATATCAGCCATTAAACAATTTTTAATACAGGGCATAGAGGAAAAAACAGATTACAAACAGACAACCGCCAGGCTGATGGAACTGTTTGTTTAGCGCGGACGGCTTATGAAAAAATTCAGTTTTAAATTTGAAACCGTTTTAAAGGTAAAGGAAAGAAAAGAAGAAGAATTAAAGCGCCAGCTTATGAATATAATAGGGCGCAAGATAGAACAGGAAAAGATCCTTGAGGATACAAAACAGAAAAAAGCGGTCAAAGTAAAAGAAAAAAATCTTGAAAATACCGGCTCTTTAAATGTGGCAAGGCTTATATATTTTGAACAGCACCTGAATATGCTGCTTTTAAAAATAGACCAGACTGAAAATAAAATTAAAGATCTGGAAAAACAGGCCGATATAAAACGTAAGGAGCTTGCGGAAGCAAGCAAGGAAAAAAAGACCTTTGAAAAGTTAAAAGAGCGCGATTTTAACAGTTTTAAGCACGCTGTTCTTGCCAATGAGCAGAAGAACCTGGATGAAATAGCAATTAATAAGTTCAACAGGAAAGAACAGCACACGGCATAAAGCGAAAAAAGATTTGACAAAATATGTTTAAAAGTGTAGAATTGATTTGAAACAAGATTTTAGTTTTTGTTTTAGCGTGGAGTCGAATACTCCACCGGCATAATGGCCCGGACCGCAAGGGGGGCCGCCGGTTAGCTAACGCAACCAGGAGGAGAATTGTGGTCAATCTAAATTTGTCAATGCTTTCCTTAAACATTACAGGTATGCCCGCTCAGCAGCAGGGCGTTTCCAATACAAATATAACAGTACAGGAACAGGCTGCGGGATTTAAAGAATTTGTAACGGGTTTAATTTCAAATACAAACACTGAAGCCTATGAAAATCAGAAAAATACCCTTGTTTCGCTTCTTAATTCAAACAATAACTTAAAATCAGCGGTTTATACCGCTGCCGCAGCCCTTAATATAACCGGCGATATAACAAAACTTGCGGCACAGCCGGAAGCTGTAATTGCGGCAAACCCGGTTGTAATTGCCGCGGCGGAAAAATTCGCTTTAACACCCGCGGAAAAAGAGTCCTTTATTGCAGCTGTAAAAACAGCTGTTGTTGAAATGGCGGCAAAACAGATTTCATCTTCTGTTCCGGAATCTGTAGAGGCGGCAAAAGTTTCAGCAGCAGCCGCGTCTGAAGCGGCGGTAAAACAGGGCGAAGCGTTTGCTCCCGCGGCCGTAGCGGCAGGCAAAGCGGAACCTGCGCCGGAAAATCCGCCCGCGGTAAATGCAAAAAAACCACAGGGGCCTGTTTTGGCGGCAAAAGAAACCGTTAAAATAGAAATTCCCCTTACCCCCAAATTAAAGGAATCATCCGAGGGCTTAAAACAGGCTGTAAATGAATTAAGGGCTTCGCTTGGGGAATTCATAACAGAAAAATTTGAAACTTTAAAAGATAAAGTAAGCGCGCCTTCAAACATGACACCCGATATAAACAGCATAGTTTTATTTCAGTCGGGAATGGTGGAAATAGCAAAGATATCATCAATGACAGCAGGCCCTGTGGCGGCTGCGGCTGAATCAGGCAATAAAACGGTTCAGATACCCATGACACCCGGAAGGCTTGCGGATTATTCTTCAAAACAGATGACACAGGCCGTGAATGTCATAGTAATGGCCGCTGACGCGGCTGCGGTTCCCGTTGTGCAGGCGGCAATGCCGGCAGCACAGCAGAAGCCGGAAACTAAAACAGGAAACGGCGAAGCAAAGCCTGAAATTAAAGTAAACGCTCAGCAGGTAATTGGCACAGAAAACAAACAGGCCGCGCCGGTTTTTGTACCGTCAACTGATTCGGCGCAGGCAAAAAGCCCGGTAAATAACAATGTTTTATATACTTCCCAGGACGCAAAAGTGCGCACAGTAACGGTTGCGGTTCCTTTTAACGGAAATACCGAACAGCTTGCCGCGGTTAAAGAAGCCACAGCGCAGGTAAAAGAAGTTGTGGGAAAGATAATAAACCTGGTAAATGAAATGAACGGCGAACTTATGGTTATAAAGCAGGCTTCATTAGCCGCTAAAAATTCCGGAGCGCAGGCAAATCAGCCCGCTGTAATGCCGGCAGCAAAACCTGTTGTTCAGCCCGCGGCTGAAAACTTGATTAATGTAAAGTCAGCGCCAGCGGTGGATACGCAGCCGGCGGTAAAGTTACCGCAGGAAGCGGTGCAGGCGCCCGTATCAAACAGGCCTGAAATTGCGGCAAGCGAAGCAAAGATAAAACCGGAATATAAATTAATGCCGGGCATGACCAAACAGGAAGTTGAAGTTAAAATAAAAGAAGATGCCAAGTGGGTTGTTGACAGTGTGGCTGCAAAAATTAAATATGAAATTGAAACCGCAAAGCCCGTAAGCGCGCCTGTTTTTGAAAATGCAGCGGAAGTTTCAGCCAAAGCAAAAGAATCGCTTATAATCAGGCAGATAACCGAAAATATTGTTGTGCCGAAAGCTTCACAGAAAACAGAAGTTAACATTTCCTTAAAACCGGAAAATCTTGGAAACGTTGCCGTAAAACTTGAAAGCGAAGGCAGGACAATTAAAGTTATGATACAGGTGGCCAATTCAGAAGTGAAAGAAACATTAAAGGCCGGCCTTGCGGAACTTCGGACATCACTTGAAAATAAAGGCATAGAAGTTGCCAATATGAATATTACCGTAATGAATAATAATGAAAGCGCCTTTGGAAACGGAAATTACAGGCAGCCTCAGGCTTTTGTAAAACCTGAAACAAACGTGTTAAAAAATTCCGCTGAAGCGGAAAATAATAAGCCGGTATCCGGAAATGACGGAACCGGTGCTTTAAATATTTTAGCATAAGAAAGGAGGCGGAGTATAATGGCAGTTACCGGCGTTACGAACACAAACACAACAAATGTTTTTACGGATCAGATTAACAATCCAAGTTCGGAAATGGGAAAGCTGGACTTCCTGGAAATGCTTATAACAAAGCTTAAATACCAGGACCCCACGAATCCCGTGAAAGACGAATCGTTTGTTGCGGATATGGCTCAGTTTTCGTCGCTGGAACAGATGACGAACCTGAATTCAACGTTCGAGAAATCGATAAGCTCTTTAAACACAAACATCATTTCTCTTATGCTGATGCAGAACACGTCACAGGCGGCAGCGTTAATAGGCAAGAACGTTGTAGTTAACACGGAAGCAGGCCAGGTTTCCGGCAATGTAAGTTCAATAAAGTTTGTTGACGGGCAGCCGATGCTTGTTGTAAACGGAGTCCAGTACAAGTTGTCAGATGTAAGCGAAATAACGGCGTAAAGGAGGGATGTGCAATGGTGAACATTAACACACAGTTACAGAAGCTTTCACAGCTGCAGGAAGCGCAGAAGCTTCAAAAAGGCATTTCCAAAGCGCCGTTACAGCCCTCCCAGAGTTTTAAGCAGGTTCTTGAAACAAAAGTCGCGGAACAGGATGAAGTTAAATTCTCCTCGCACGCGGAAAAAAGGCTGCAGTCACGCAACATAGAACTTACGCCTGAAACTATGCAGAGGCTGAAAAACGCCATTGGAAAGGCAAAAGAAAAGGGAGCAAACGAAACCCTTATGGTTTTCGAGAACTTCTCGCTCATTGTAAGCGTAAAGAACAACACAGTAATAACCGCTGTTGACAGGCAGAGCATGCAGGAAAACGTGTTCACCAATATTGACAGCGCGGTAATCGCTTAAAACGCAACAGAAAGACGGCCGGACTTCTTCACTTAGGTGAAGCGGGGGCCGAAAATCGGCGCCGAATGCGCCGGAAAAAAATTTTCGGAGGCGACTTAACATGATGGGATCACTTTTTTCTTCAATCTCAGGTCTTAAGAACCACACAACATGGATGAACGTTATTGGAAACAACATTTCCAACGTTAACACCGTGGGCTTCAAAATGGGAAGGGTAACATTCCAGGAAGCAATTTCACAGTCACTGGGTTCGGCTTCGGGTTCCAACAACAGCCAGAACATCGGCGGTATCAATCCGACACAGCAGGGACTTGGTTCCACACTTGGCTCCATTGACACAATCATGACACAGGGCGCAATCCAGACAACAGGAAACGCCACAGACGTTGCAATTGACGGAGCAGGCTTCTTTATCGTTGAATCAGGCGACGCGACATACTACACACGCGCCGGTAACTTCAACTTTGACAACGACGGAAACCTTGTTACATCAAACGGAGCGCTTGTTCAGGGATGGCAGAGGGAGTTCGTGTTTGACCCGGCAGCTGTAGCGCCGGCGCCTGCTTACACTTCAACGCTTGACGTTAACCAGCCTTACACAAGCATCAAGATACCCCAGAACATGGTATTAGGGCCGAAAGCAACTGACAACAGCAACAACTCCGACCCGCTTAGAAAAGATATGGGTATTATCCTTAAAGGCAACCTTGACTGCAACACACCGCAGAACGTAACAGGCGCACCCGGAGCAGGATATCCTGCAGCAGGATACACACCTGACGCGGTTTCAACTGCAACGGTATATGACTCACTTGGTACAGCAAGGCAGATAACATTCTACTGGACACAGACAGCAGATATTACTGTAGGGCCCGCGAACTGGTCATGGACAGCATACGACACAACAGATCCTACAATGACAATAGCAAACGGAACAGCACCTGTAGTTGGAACGGCAGCAAACATCGTATTTAACGCTGATGGTTCACTTCAGGACAATGGCGGGCCTGCCGGCGCGCTTAACGCTGAAATCACGCTTAACCTGACAAACGGAGCGACAACACCGCAGATCATCTCTGTTAACATCGGAACTGACGCGGCAATGGACGCTAACGCAGTCGGATTACGCGACGGTATCACAGGCGACTATGGTTCAGGTACATATGACGCGACAACAGGCCTTTACATACCGAAACAGACAATCTACACATCGTATGTTGACGGCTACAGCGAAGGAACGCTTACAGGCGTTTCAATTGACCAGACAGGCGGCATCAACTGCAGCTTCTCCAACAACCAGATCATCACAATGGCACAGCTTGCGGTTGCAAACTTCGCAAACCCTGCCGGTCTTGAAAAGGTTGCCGGAACAATGTTCGCGCAGTCAGCCAACAGCGGACTTGCACAGGTTTCAACAGCAGGTAACGCGGGACTTGGAACAACAACAGGCGCAGCGCTTGAAGCTTCAAACGTTGACCTGTCAGTTGAACTGACAAACATGATCATCGCTCAGAGGGGCTTTGAATCAAACGCAAGGATAGTAACAACATCCTCTGACATGCTTGACACACTGGTACAGCTTGGAAGGTAATAGAAAATAAAGGCGGATAATTAACCGCTGAAATACAAAAAAGGCGGGGCTTAAAAGCCCCGCCTTTTTTATTAAAACTTACAAATTATTATTTGTAAGTTTTACCGTAAAAGCCTTTAAAATCAATGAAAAACAGCAAAAAATTAAAGTTATGCTTTTGGCTTAATAAAACGCCTTAAAAATATGGTGTTTCGGAAAAATAAAACAAGTATCTAAATTATGAAACTGCATAAAAAGACTTTTTTTTATTGACAAAAAAAAGCAAAAGTTGTATCATTATTTCAAATTTCACGGCAGGAGAGTTAAAAGTTGATATTTGTCCAGCGTTTTGACGGTAAAAAAATTGTGTTAAACGGTGAATTAATTGAAATGATAGAAACAACGCCGGACACAATTATTACCATGACAACGGGAAAAAAAATAACGGTGAAAGACAGCGTGGACGAAATAGTGTCCATGGTAAAAAAATATAAAAAAGAAATTTATTTACCGATAATAAATAATAAAAACGAAAATTAGCATAACTTGGAGGTGTTTCTGTGCGTCTAGATTTGTCAACTATTATTGGGCTTGTTATTGGATGGGGATTCATTTTTGCCGGTCTTTTGATTGAAAGCGGCGGAAACATAATGCACGTCCTTATATTCTTCCAGATATCCGCGTTCTTCATCGTTATGGGGGGCACCGTAGGCGCCACAGTCATAAGCTATCCGGCGCACGTTTCCAAGAACGCTTTTTCTGTTCTTACGCAGGCGTTCGTACAGAAAGACATGAATCCGGCAAACGTCATCGCGACGCTTGTAGGATTTGCTACAAAAGCAAGAAGGGAAGGCCTTTTGGGACTTGAAGATGAAATCGCGAATGTTAACGATAACTTTCTTAAAAAGGGAATTCAGCTTGTAGTTGACGGCACCGACATAGAACTTGTAAGAAGCATCCTTGAAACAGACCTTGCCTTCCTTGAAACAAGGCACAAACTTGGCGAAGGCATCTGGGGCACCATGGGCGGATACGCGCCTACTATCGGTATTATCGGAACGGTTATGGGTCTTGTTAACGCCCTTTCGCAGCTGGAAAACGCGTCAAAGGTTGCCGGCGCTATCGCCGTTGCCTTCATCGCTACATTCTATGGAATCGGTTTTGCAAACCTTGTCTTCCTTCCTATTTCGTTCAAGCTTAAAGCAAAATCCGCAGAAGAAGTACTTATAAGGGAAGTTATGATTGAAGGCATCCTTTCAATATCCGCGGGCGACAACCCGCGTATCGTTGAAGAAAAACTTAAAGCGTTCCTTTCGCCTAAAGAACAGGAAGCAAGTAAAGCGGCTGAAGGCGAAGAAAAAGGAGCTGAATAATGGCAAGAAAGAAAAAAGAAGGCGGCGGCGGACAGGAGATGGAATCCGCCGGTATGATGAGATGGCTTCTCACATACGCGGACATGTTAACCCTGCTCTTCGCTCTTTTCGTTATTCTTTTCTCCATGGCGCAGGTTGACCAGCAGAAAGCAAGGGCTTTGGCAATGGCGCTTGGAAACGCGTTTGGAATAAAAGGCCAGGTTTCTGTCATGGATACAGGCGGCACAACAGACACAAAGCCGGTGATGATGCCGCAGTCCCAGGTACAGCTTACAACTACAAGGGAAAGGGTTCAGACCTGGATACTGCAGAAAAGGCTTGAACGCGATGTAAAAGTAAGGTTTAACGAACGCGGAATAGTTATAAGCCTTATGACCGATAAACTGCTCTTTAACCCGGGAAGCGCGGAAATTCTTCCCAAAACAAAGGTAATACTTTCTGATATAGCAGAGATAATAAAAACAACAACTAATCCTGTTGTTATAGAAGGTCATTCTGACGATACGCCCATAACAAAAGTTACAAGGTATAACGATAACTGGGAACTGTCAACAATGCGCGCCGTTAATGTGCTGCAGAACCTTATTGTTAAAGGCGTGGCTCCGGACAGAATGTCAGCCGCGGGATACGGCCAGTATAAACCGCTTGTTCCGAACATTGACGACATGACAAGGGCAAAGAACAGAAGGATTGATATTGTGCTCTTAAAGGCTGACCTTATCAATGACGCAGAAAAAGCATCAAGGGAAATGCCGCTGCCGTCCGACTTAAAGATCAGAAGGCAGATAGAAAAAGAAAATATTGAAAGCATAACATACTAAAATAAAAAAGGATCAGGAGGTTTTTGTATGGCGGGAGAAGATAAGAAAACATTGCAGTTGCTGGTGGTTTTAACCAGTGCAGTTCTGGTAATAAGCCTGATTTCGGCGGGAGCGGCATTTTTTGTCCTTATGTCAAAAAATACGCCTGCCACAAAGAAGGTCATAGTCGAAAAACCCGAACTTGGTGAAATACAGAATCTTGGAGAATTCACGGTGAATCTTGCCGATCCTACGGAATCGCATTATTTAAGGGCTGACGTGGTTATGGAACTTGATTACGGATCAAGCGCAAAGCTTACCGAAGAAATAGACCACAGGATGCCTCAGATTAAAGATATTGTTATCAGCTCCCTTGGCGCAAAGACATCGGTTCAGCTTGCTGACCCGGAAAACAGGGACGCGATGAAAAAAGAGATTAAAGATAAGATAAACGCAATACTTAACAGGGGTCAGATAGCAAAAGTATTCTTTACTTCGTTCGCGATACAATAAAAATTCGGGGTGTGATTAATGGCTGATGATATTTTAAGCGATGGAGAGTTAGACGCCCTTTTATCAGACATGAAGACAGGGCCTTCCAAATCTGTTGAATCAGACGATGAGGATGATTCCGCGGAAGCAGGCCCGAAGTCGCCCGTTAAGAAAAAGGGCAAGATAAAAGTATACGATTTCCGCAGGCCGGATAAATTTTCCAAAGACCAGGTAAGGACCATAGAGATGATGCACGAAGGTTTTGCCAGGCACTTTGGGGCTGACCTTTCGGGTTATATAAGGGCCATAGCGGAAGTTACAGTTACATCCGTTAAGCAGATGACATACAGCGAATACATTGAAAGGATTTCCAATCCCACAAGTATCGCAGTATTCGCGATGGAGCCGTTAAAAGGCGCTGCAATATATGAAATTAACCCAAGCATTATATTCCCGATTATTGACAGGGTATTGGGCGGCGCGGGCGAAGCGATGAGCAAACCCAGGGAATTAACGGATCTTGAACAGGCAATAGTCAGCAAACTTATTGAAAAGGCATTCCTTAACCTTAAGGATTCATGGCACAGGATAGTGGATTTTGACCCTGAAATCAAGGCAAGGGAAACAAATCCGCAGTTTGTGCAGATAGTCGCGCCGAATGAAATGTGCCTTAACCTGAACTTTGAAATAAAAATAAAGGAACACGTTGGTTCAATGTCAATATGCATACCATACCTTGTAATTGAACCCGTGCTTTATAAATTAAGCGCCAAACAGTGGTTCACCCTTACAAAAGAAGAACTGTCCGAAGAAACAAAGGACATACTTGATAACAGGGTAAAAAATACCTGGGTTCCGCTTTCCGTAAACATCGGCACGGCGACCCTTGCAATGAAAGACATTATTAACCTGAAAAAAGGCGACATTGTAAAACTTGAAACAAATGTCAATGACGATATACTTGTTCTGGTTGAGACAAAACCCATGTTTTACGCGAAAGTGGGCGCAAAAGGCAAAAAGAAAGCTGTTAAAGTTACCGGCCTCATTAAAAAGGCTGACGAATCCTACGAGAAAAAATTCTCGGTTAAGTAAATTACAGGAGGTGCCAAAGTGGCATTAGCGGGAAATGAGAAAAACAACATAACGGAAATACTGAATCAGGCAGTACCAAACGGAGCAAGCATGCTGTCCGAACTGCTTGGCCAGCCTACAAGCGTTGATATAACCGGTATAAACGCGGTTGACGCCGGTTCAATAGGCTCTTCATTTTCCGGCAATAACCTTGTTGCTCCCATTGAACTTGGGGCGTCAGGAACCGCTGTCCTTATCGTATCGCAGGGACAGGCTGCCATAATGGCGGATCTTATGATAGGCCAGGACGGTTCAAACCCTCCTGCAGTCCTTGAAGACCTGCATTTAAGCGCGGTTACCGAACTTACAGGGCAGTTTATGGATGCTGTTATAAGCAATATTTCATCGCAGGTTTCATCATCCCTTATGACATCACCCGGGGAAGTTTCAATGGTTGACCTTGACGCGGGAATAATCCCTTCGCTTGACGGCGAAGTTGTATTAATGGAAGCGGATATAAACATAGGTTCGCTTGGCAGCGGAAAACTTGGCATTGCTTTTTCCGGTGAAGTCGCGGATATGATTAAAACCGGAGCGAAAGCTGCCGCATCAACAGGAGGGTTTGTGGGCGGAGTAACCGGAGGTTCGGCATCAACAGGCGGAAAAGTATCGGCACAGAACGTGGCCCCGTCCGAATTAAGGGAAGAAAGAACAGGAAAGGTATATGATCAGGCGATGGATATTGTAATGGACGTTCCTTTGTCCGTTACAGTTGAACTTGGAAGGACAAACAAACTTGTAAGGGAAGTCCTTGACCTCTCGCCGGGTTCTGTTATTGAACTTGACAAGCTTGCCGGCGAACCGGTTGACATTCTTGTAAACGGCAAATACATAGCCAAGGGCGAAGTTGTTGTTATTGACGAAAACTTTGGTATCAGGATAACTGATATTGTAAGGCCGGCAGACAGAATTCCGAGAATATAAAATAAAATGAATGTTAAATCCATAAACGCCGCGCTGATTCTTTTTTTTTTAGTGGCAATATTTACACCAACAGCGGCATACTGCGCGAAAACGCAGGATGCCGCTTCTTCTGTAACCGTACAGGCGGAAAAGGGATATCTTGCCGATGAAATAGCAGGCCTTGAAAATCCCGTGCGTGTAAAAGGCCCGGGGATTATCGGCACGACAATCAATCTTATCCTTGCGCTTCTTTTTGTCATCGGCCTTTCTTATCTTCTTATGGCGGGATTAAAATATTTTTATTTTAAGGCGTCAATACCGCTTAAGTCTGAAGGAATAATAAAAATCCTTGCAAAAGAGCATCTGGATAAAAATAAAACGGTGTATGTCCTTGAATTCGCGGACAGGGTGCTTGTGCTGGCAAGCGGAGGCGACAATAATATTGTGCCGGTGACGGAAATAAAGGACGCGGAAACAGTTGAAAAAATTAAATTATCGGCTGATGAATATATTTCAAAATACAGAAAACAGGGCGAAAATAAATTCGCGGATGAAATGAAAGCAACTTACGCAAGGCAGGGAAAAAAGATTATTGATTCCGGAAACACTGCCGTTAAAAATTTTATTGACAGGCTAAAAGGCGGAAAGAAATGAAGAAAAGCGCGTTTATAAAAAGGCTTATTATAACTTTACTGCTGCTTGTTGCGGCGGGCGGGATGCTTCACGCGGCAAATGTCACCGTCCCCAAAATAGCGTTAAGCGTAAATCCGGCCGAGAATCCAAAAGATGTCGCGGCCACAATTCAGATAGTGTTGCTTTTAACCGTACTTACACTTGCGCCTGCAATACTTATGTTAATGACCTCTTTCACAAGGATAGTAATTGTCCTTTCGTTCTTAAGACAGGCGCTTGGAAGCCAGCAGATACCCCCAAACCAGATACTTATAGGCCTTGCGCTTTTTATGACTTTTTTCCTTATGCGCCCTGTCGGCACGGAAATCTATGATAAAGCATGGAAACCTTATTCTGAAAATAAAATAACACTTGATAAAGCGGTTGATGAAGCGGTAAAACCGGTAAGGCAGTTTATGTTCAAGCAGACAAGGGAAAAAGACCTTGCGCTTTTTATTTACCTTTCAAAAAGCCCCAGGCCAAAAAATCCAAATGACGTTCCCACCACTGTGCTTATCCCCGCGTTTGTGATAAGCGAGCTTAAGACCGCTTTTACGGTCGGTTTTATAATTTATGTGCCTTTTCTGATAATTGATATGGTGGTGGCAAGCACCCTTATGTCCATGGGTATGATGATGCTTCCGCCTGTTATGATATCATTACCTTTTAAAATACTTCTGTTTATCCTTGTTGACGGGTGGCACCTGTTGTCAAGGGCGCTGATTGTCAGCTTTTAAGGGATGATAAAATGAGCATAGAATTTGTGACCAGTTTTGGAAGGGAAGCGCTGCTTTTGACCCTTTTGGTATCCGCGCCCCTGTTGGGGCTTGCGCTGATCGTCGGGGTTATGATAAGCATTTTCCAGGCGATAACACAGATACAGGAAATGACGCTTACTTTTGTCCCGAAAATAATAGTTGTCCTTGTGGCGATGATAATATTCGGGCCGTGGATGCTGAGGATACTGATTAATTTTACATCCCAGCTTTTACTTAACCTTCCAAACTACATGAAGATGTGAGGATTTTATGGGAAATGTTGACATTTTCAACATTGCCATGGGACAGTTTGAATACTTTATCCTGATTGTGATAAGAATAACCGCTATTTTTTTCACAGCGCCAATCCTTAGCAGCAGAAACATACCTTCAATAGTAAAAATAGCAGCGGCCGCCCTTACCGGTCTCATTATTTTTCCTGTAATAGATAAAACAGCGGCTATGCCTTCGGACATAATGACTTTTGGGCTGCTTGTGTTTAAACAGGTAATAATGGGCGTTATTGTCGGCCTTGCGGCTTATATGGTATTTGCCGCGATTCAGCTTGCGGGCCAGATAATAGACCTGCAGATGGGGTTTGGTATTGTAAACGTCATAGACCCTGTATCCAATACGCAGGTGTCAATAATGGGGCAGTTTCAGTTTGTCCTTGGAATACTTATATTCCTTTCAATCAACGGCCATCATTTTTTGTTTCGGGCCATTTCTGACAGCTTTTACCTTGTACCATTGAATGATGTGGGCGTGACAACCGCCACGGTAAACAGGCTAAGCGACCTTTTTTATAATATGTTTGTCCTTGCCTTTAAGATAGCCGGGCCGGCGACAATCGCGCTTTTTCTTACTAACCTCACTTTGGGGCTTGTCGCAAGGACGCTTCCGCAGATGAATGTTTTTATTGTCGGGCTTCCGCTTAATATCCTTGTGGGAATATCCGCAGTGCTTATAGCGCTTCCGATACTTGTCAACCTTTTCAGCACGCTTTTGAACACAATGTGGGAAGATATTTATTTCATAATTAGAAGTATGAGGGTGTAAAATGGCTGATCCCGGGAAAACAGAAAAGCCGACGCCCAAGAAGAAAGAAGAAGCCAGAAAAAAAGGGCAGGTCGCGAAGAGCCAGGAAATAAATTCCACGCTTAATGTAATCGTGGGTTTTGTAATGCTTTTTATCGCCGGCGATTATATGATGTTTGGTATAAAACAGCTTGCGGCGCACTACTGGGGGAATGCGTTTACCATGAAAATCACGGAAGAAACCGTCATTTTAATGGCGCAGGACCTTATAGTAAAAGTAATTATGCTTATGGCGCCCATATTTGCCGCGGTTTTTATAACGGCGGTAATTTCAAACATTATTCAGGTGGGTTTTAATATTTCTTTTGAACCTTTAAAACCAAAAATTTCAAATATTAATCCAGTGCAGGGCATGAAAAGGATGTTTTCGCTTAGGTCGCTTGTTGAACTTTTTAAGTCAATAATAAAGATAGCAATTATCGGATACATCTTCTGGTCGACGGTAAAAAAAGTGATGAATGATATTTTTATGACGCCCCTTATGGATATGGAAACGTATTTTGCGTTCGCGGCGGGAACGGCAATGAAACTGACCGCGAAAATAATGGGCGCTTTTATTGTGTTTTCGCTGGCGGATTTCCTTTACCAGAAATGGCAGTATGACGATAATCTTAAAATGACAAAACAGGAAGTGAAAGACGAATACAAACAGCTTGAAGGCGACCCTATGATAAAGTCAAGGATAAGAAGCATTCAGAGGGAAATGGCAAGAAAAAGGATGATAAGCGAAATACCGCAGGCGGATGTTGTTATTACAAACCCGACTCACGTTGCGGTTGCCCTTAAATATGATGAAAAAG
Organism: bacterium; assembly: GCA_029565735.1. Lineage (GTDB taxonomy): Bacteria > Oederibacteriota > PGYV01 > PGYV01 > PGYV01 > PGYV01. Next base: position 13,736 of record JAKQNO010000040.1, on the reverse strand, counting down.
GGGAAAAAGCGCCTTTTATAGTGGCAAAAGGCATGAATTTTATGGCGGAAAAAATAAAGGAAATTGCAAGAAAAAACAGGGTGGTTATTGTTGAAAATCCGCCTCTGGCAAGGTCGCTTGTAAAGCTTGAACTTGGGTGGGAAATACCCCCTGATTTGTTCCAGGCAGTGGCCGAAATTCTGGCTTTTGTCTATCAAACAAAGGGAAAAATAAGGCTTGATGAAAATGAAAAAAAGGTGGATAATAAAACTTTAAGAGACGATATTATACCTTATATTGGAGGTAGTTGATAATGCCGGGCGCAAATACCGACACCGGATTTTCCGCTTCGTTAAGAAGGTCCACAGATTTTATAGTAGTATTCGCGATTGTAGCGGTTGTACTTATGATAGTTGTACCATTGCCGCCATTTTTGCTGGATATGCTTCTTGTCACCAATCTTGCGCTTGCGCTTGTTGTTTTGATTGTGACAATGTATGCCAAAGAACCCCTGCAGTTTTCCACTTTTCCGACACTGCTTTTAATTGTCACCGTTTTCAGGCTTGCGCTTAATATTTCCGCCACTAGGCTTATCTTAAGCCAGCCGCTGGACGTGGGCGAGGTTATTCCCACATTCGGAAATTTTGTCGTTGGAGCCCAGGACATAAGCGGGCTTATAATAGGGCTCGTAATCTTCACCATAATCATACTTGTTCAGTTTGTTGTAATCACATCCGGCGCCCAGCGCGTGGCCGAAGTTGCTGCCAGGTTCACATTGGACGCGATGCCCGGCAAACAGATGGCAATAGACGCGGATTTAAACGCGGGCCTTATCACGGATGAAGAAGCAAGGGGAAGGCGCAGGGCGATTGAAAGGGAAGCTGATTTTTACGGGTCCATGGACGGTGCCAGCAAGTTTGTAAGGGGAGACGCCATAGCGGCCATTGTAATAGTCCTTATCAATATCATTGCCGGTTTCTTCATAGGCATAATATTCCACGGCATGACGCTTGGCGACGCCGCGATGAGATATACGGTGCTTACAATAGGCGAAGGCCTTGTTACCCAGATACCGGCGCTTTTATTATCGGTCGGAACGGGTATCATAGTTACAAGGGCGGTTTCTGAAGCCAACCTTGGACAGGATTTCGCGGGTGAAATATTCGCCCAGCCAAGGGCAATCGCGCTTGTCGGCGTGGTGCTTTTATTCATGGGTTTTGTTTTTCCCTCATGGCTTGTCAAGATACCGTTTTTCCTTATGGCTGTAATTGCGTGGACGGTTTCCTACATAATCGGCGTTGCTGATAAAAAAACCGCGGAACAGCTGGCTGTCACAAAGGAAAAAGAAGAACAGACAAAACGCGAACCGGAAAACGTTATGCCGCTTATGCAGGTTGATACAATGGAACTTGAAATAGGATTCGCGCTTATCCCGCTTGTTGACCCTTCACAGGGCGGCGATTTGCTTGACAGGGTTACAATATTAAGAAAACAGACAGCCCTTGAAATGGGGCTTGTTGTTCCGCCCATACGCATACGCGACAATATGCAGCTTTCTTCAAACGAATATGTCGCAAAAATAAAAGGCGTTGAAGTTTCGCGCGGCAAAGTGGAAATAGGGTATTATCTTGCGATGAAGCCAGGTTCCCAGGCAATGGATATTGAAGGGCTGCCCGCAAGGGACCCTGCTTTTAACCTGCCCGCCAAATGGATTAAAGAAAGCGAAAAGAGAAACGCGGAGCTTAAAGGTTATACCGTAGTTGACGTGCCTTCTGTAATATCAACGCACCTGTCGGAAATAATTAAAGCGCACGCCGACGAACTTCTTACAAGGCAGGAAGTTCAGCAGTTAATTGAAATGGTAAGAAAGACAAATGCCGCGGTTGTGGATGAACTTATTCCCGGCGCCCTGTCAGTAGGGGAACTTCAGAAAGTGCTGCAGAACCTTATAAGGGAAAAAGTATCAATAAGGGACCTTGTAACAATTTTTGAAACCCTTGCGGACCACGCAAAATCCACAAAAGACACAGAGGTGCTTACGGAATTTGTAAGGCAGGCAATGGCAAGGTATTTCACGCATAAATATTCAAAAGACGGAATTATTTTCGCGATAACAATTGATTCCGAACTTGAACAGCACATACTTGAAGCGTTAAGGCAGTCGGATAAATACTCAGGCGCCGGCCTTGACCCGCATGTAATACAGTCAATTTACAACAGCGTAATAAACGAATTTAAAAGAAACGCGGGCAAGGAATATGACCCTGTGGTTTTATGCTCGCCCCTTATCAGGGGATACTTCAGGAAAATAGTGGAAAAAATACTGCCCAATCTGGCCGTCCTTTCGTATAACGAAGTGGTGCCAAAGGTTGAAGTCAGGTCAGTGGGTATGGTAAAAGTTCCCTTATGAGAATAAAGAAGTTTGACGCCGAAACTCTGCAGGGTGCTTTAGCCAAAGTAAAAAAAGATTTTGGCCCTGAAGCGGTCATACTTCACACAAAAAAGTATAAAAAAGGCGGCGTGTTCGGGCTGTTCGGAAGCGAAAGGACAGAAGTCACCGCCGGCATTGATATCAACATAGAAAAACCAAAAACTCCCCAGTTTATGCCTGCCGCGCAGCAGCCGGTGCAGTCCTATGGAAGGGCATCACAGGCCGGGGCACAAAGGCAGGCGCCTTCTCCTCAGCCGTCTTCGCAGATAAACCTTGAGATGATTGCTAATTACAGGCGCGTGGAGGATATTTCGCTTAAGAATGAATCATTTGCCAGGGAATTAAACGAAGGAAAAATTTCGCTTGGGGGAAATATCAGGGGTATAAAAGAACCTTCCTCGGCCGGTGTCAATTTAAAAGACGGAATAGGCAGGATACAAAAACTTCTTCTGGATAACGGTGTTGAAGAAAATCTTGTATTCAGGACGCTGCAGACGATAAATTCACAGCTTACGGACGCGCAGATTAACAATAAGCAGTATATGGACAACTACCTTATGGATTACCTTTCAGGGATGATTAAAGTTTCCGGCCCTTTTAAAACAACGCCGGGGACAACCAAAATAGTCTCTTTTATCGGGCCTACCGGCGTGGGCAAAACCACCACGCTTGCCAAACTGGCCGCCAAATTCGCGCTGGTTGAGAACAAGAAAGTGGTGCTTGTAAGCGCGGACACTTACAGGATAGCCGCGGAAGCGCAGTTAAAAAAATACGGCGAAATAATGGGCATACCTGTTGAAATAGTCCTTACTCCCGCTGATTTTAAAAAGGTAATAAACAAGCATCTGGACAAGGATATAATTTTCTTTGACACGGCAGGCAGAAGCCCAAGGAACAAAAAGCAGCTTATGGAATTAAAGGAATTCATGGAAGTGTATTCTCCCATGGAAACGCACCTTGTGGTCAGCGCGGTTACAAAATACTATGACGCTTTAAGCATAATTAATAATTTCGGCATGGTGCCCATACACAGGATACTGTTTACAAAACTTGACGAAACAAAGAATTACGGCATGCTGCTGAATTTAAGCGTGGGTTCCGGCGGCATTCCTGTTTCATATCTTACCGTCGGCCAGACCGTCCCTGATGACATAGAAGCGGCGGATCCGGGCGTGATGGCAAGACTAATACTAAAAGGAGACTTTGAAGCTTGGATCAAGCAGAGAAACTCAGAGAATTAGTAACGGCTAAAAGGCAGAATGACCCTGAAGCCGGCAAAACAGGCGATGAGAATCAGGACCCAAAGGGCAATGAATCAAAGATACATCATGCCGGCAGTTCCACAAAGGTCATAGCGGTTACAAGCGGCAAAGGCGGCGTCGGTAAAAGCAATTTTACCGTGAATCTTGCCATTGAACTTTCCAAGCTTGGAAACAGGGTGATGATTTTTGACGCGGACCTGGGGCTTGCGAATGTTGATATTATTTTCGGAATAAATCCAAGATATAACCTTACCCATGTAATAAGGGAAGAAAGAAGCATAAAGGATATTATAACAGAGACCGAATACGGCGTAAAACTTATAGCAAGCGGGTCCGGCGTAAAAGAACTTGCGAATTTAAGCAATACTCAGAGGGAAAAATTTATAAGCCAGCTTGCGGAAGTTGAAGATATGGTTGACGTGCTGCTTATTGACACAGGTGCGGGCATCAGCAAAAATACGTTAAGTTTCATCGCGGCGTCTGATTACGGAATAGTCATTACCACGCCCGAACCTACCGCGCTGATGGACGCTTACGGCCTTATAAAAGTGGTATCCTTAAGCAAGGACGCGGTTCCGTTAAAGCTTATCGTTAATATGGCCAATTCAAAAGAAGAAGCCAAAGAGATTGCGTCAAGGGTAATACTGCTGTCAAGAAGGTTCCTTAACACTTTTGTGGAATCCTACGGTTTTATTTTCAGGGATAAAGCGGTTTTAAACAGCGTAATGTCGCAAAAGCCTTTTTCCGTGCTTCATCCTGATTCTAAAGCGGCCAACTGCGTAAAAGAAATAGCGGAAAAGATATCTGACAGGTTTTCAAAAGACCGCGGTATGGAAAAGAAAGGCAACAATCTTACAGAGGCTTTTAAAAAGGTATTTGATATTTTCAGGTAATACAAACTGAACAAGCGGGCAGGGGGACTGCCCGGCAGGAGGGTTAAAATGGCGCAGCGAAGGAACTTTGTAAGGCTGTCAAAAAAAATCAAGGTTGAATTCCGGCAGATTGTTGAAAGGTATGCAAACGCATCTGTCCCTCCCAACATCTCTTACACCACCACCATAAGCGGAAACGGCCTTACCATCCTTGCCGCGAAAAAAGCGGAAAAAGGGATGAAATACGAGATGGATATATTCATTAAGGACGGGGATGATTCGCCGATAAATGCCGCGGGTGAAGTTTTGGGAAATTCTGAAATTGAAGGCGGGCAGTTTGAAGTTAAGATAAAAATTACTGAAATTGACGAATCTGACAGGGACAGGCTGGCTGCATATATTTTAAGGGAAGACCTTAAGGTAAAGAAAGCCGCCAAAAAGGCCAAATGAACAGGCGCCTTGCCGCTGAAATATCTCTTTTAATCGGCAGCGCGGGTTTTTTTGCCGGCGGCCTTATCAGCATTAACAAAGAGATAAGCGACATACTTATGTCAGCGGTGCTGATAGGCGTTACCGCTTTTTTTATGTCTTATTTCGGAATTGCCCTTATCTATAACGAAGAGATGGAAAAGAAAGAAAAAAAAGTAAAGATTCCGGAAATAAAAAAAACCGCAGGCCCGGTTAAAGAAGATAATAAGGGCAAAAGGATTGACTTAAAAGCGGGGGATAATAATATAGAAGACCTTTTCAGATAAGGGGAATTGATTGCAGTCAAATGAAGAGTTGTGGAAAAATTACACGAAAAACAGGGATGAAAAAACAAGGGAACTGCTTATAAAAACATATCTTCCCCTTGTTAAATATTTTACCGACAGGATTGCCTGCCGGCTGCCGTCTGAAGTAAGAAAGAATGATAAAGAAGACCTGTATATTGAAGGCATTGTGGGCCTGATAGAAGCGGTGGATAAGTTTGACATTTCAAGAAACATAAAATTTGAAACATTCGCGTCAAAAAGGGTAAGGGGAGCCATACTGGACTCCCTTAGAAAAGAAGATTTACTTCCCAAAAACGTAAGGGAAACCGCGAAAAAGGTGGAAAACGCTTATTTTACAGCGGAAAACAGGCTTGGAAGGCCCGCCACTGACGAGGAAATGGCAAAAGAATTAGGGGTGACAACAGAAGCGTTTTATGATATATTGGATAAAATTAAAGGAATTACCCTGCTTTCGCTTGATGGCGACATATTAAACAGGGACGGGGAAAAGTTTACTTTTGAAGACATACTGGGTGAAGAGCCTGCCGTCCTTGCTGAGTTTGAAAAAAATGAAGCCATAAACAGGCTTTCCGGCCTTATTGAAAGCCTTGAAAACACGGAAAGGTCTGTTCTTGAATTATATTACTGGAAAGAGATGAATTTTAAGGAAATAGGAAAAGTTCTTGATATTTCAGAATCAAGGGTCTGCCAGATACACACAAAAACGGTATTAAGATTAAGAAGCGGTTTTATCAAAACCGCATAATAGAGAGGTGATTCAATGGTTGATATGGACGGTTACTCAACAGTTACAACTGAAGATGACGGGGTTTATCTTACGGTTTTCCCGCCAAAGGGAAAAGGCGTTAAGGTTGAACTTGCTTCCATTCAGCAGGAGCTTGCCAAACATCAGATAAAAGAATTAAATAACGCGGCCGTTGAAAGGGCTGTTAGGGAAGCCACCGGCCAGCCTGTTTTAATCGTGCAGGAGCGCATTGATATAAAGGACGGGCAGATATTCGTAAAAGTTGACCCCGAAGAAATGAGCGCGATGATAACTATAGTTCCCCCGCAGGGCGGCGGAAAAGAAATAGAAGAAGCCGATGTGCTGCAGGCATTAAAAACAGAGGCTGTTTCTTTTGGTATAAAGCATGATGTAATTAAAGCCCTTGTAAGCAAATCCAAGGAAGCAAAAGATGACCCCACTATCCTGCTTGAGGCAATTGAAGACGTTGTAGCCGAAGGCCAGGGCGTTATAAACGGGGAAGACGCCAAGCTTGAACTTTTATTTGACAATGCGATAAAACCGGAAGCCGCGGCCGCGGAGGCAACAGAAGGCGCGGTTGACTACAAAAACGTGCAGAGCCTTCAGAACGTAAAAAAAGGACAGGCGCTTGCCAAAAAAGTGCCTCCCACAAACGGCGTTAACGGAATGACCGTTACAGGAAAAGAACTTACCGCTTCAAAAGGCAATGAAGTAAAGTTCCTTATGGGTAAAGGCGTTGAACAGGCGATGGGAAATACGGATTTATACGTGGCTTCCAATGACGGCCAGGTGGTTTATAAAAATAACAAACTTGAAGTTCTTGAAATATTTGAAGTTCAGGGCGACCTTGGGCTTGCAATCGGCAACATAGATTTTGTGGGAACCGTAATAATCCACGGAAGCGTAGGCGAATACGTAATTAAAGCCGGTCAGGACGTTATAATTGACGATGTCGCGGACGGAACTGAAATTTACGCCGGCGGCAAAGTGACTGTTAAAGGCGGAATTGTGGGTAAAAAAGCCAAAGTTGTGGCGCAGGATGAAGTAAACACAAAATATATCCGCAATGCTTATGTTGAAACAGAAAAGAGCATAATTGTAAATGAAGCAGCCATGCATTCAACCCTTGTGGCAGGCGATAAGATAGGGATTATGGGCGCCAAAGGGCTTCTTGTGGGCGGAACAATTGCGGCAGGCCATGAAGTGACTGCAAAGGAAATAGGGGCAAAAATGGCAACCCCGACTGAAATAACAATAGGCGAAACCCCCAAAATGAGGGAAGAAATGGCAAAAGCAACATCGGAATTAAGCGGAATAAACGAGCAGCTTGATAAAACAAAAAAAGGCATACTTTTCCTTAAGGACCTTCAGCAGAAATCAGGCGGACAGCTTCCTCCGGACAAACGCGACCTTATGGCAAAGCTTACAAGGACTCAGTTTAAACTTATGACTGACCAGAAAAAGTGGGAAGAAACCAAATCAAAACTTGACGCCAAAGCCAAGGAAATGCAGACGACCAAAAGGGGTAAAGTAAACTGCATGGGTATGGTTTATACCGGCGTGAAGGTAATCATTAACAAGGCGCAGCGTACGGTAAATGACGAATTAAAATACTGCACATTCGTAGAGAAGAACGGCGAAATTCAGGTTCTTCCTTTCTCCGGTTAACAGTATATTTCAAAAAGGCGGTGGCATGCATTGAGAATGTATGACCTTCAGGTCATTATCACCGCGTCTGTTTTGGCGTCAAAATATAATGATGCGCTGCTGTCAGGCGCGCAGGCCGCGCAGTCCCAGGAAATGCTTAAACTTCAGAAAGACGCGGAACACCGAAAAGATCAGGTTGTTGACCCGGAGCATAAAGCGGAATCCGCGGCAATAGCTGAAAAAAAAGAGAATACAAGGCAGTGGAAAAAAAGCGCGTCCGATAAAAGGCATGAAATTGAAAAGATGCAGGGCGCGGCGGGCGCGGATGAAATAAAAAGTGCCGCTCCGGAAACCCATATCATAGATATTAAGGCGTAAATAATGAATATAATACTGATAATCCTGAATATAATCCTTCTTGGCGTTGTTGTATATTTAATATTAACAAAGCCTAAATCCAAAAACAGTGTGATGTCGGAACTTGAAGACATTGAACTGCTGGAGTTTCAGCATAATATGCGCCAGCTTGTTGAAGAAATGGAAAAATCCGCAGAAGCAGGCGTAACTTCAATAAACAGCGCGAAAGCCGAGCTTGACAGAAAACTGAAAGAAACTGAAAGCGCCATAAAAGAAATGAAATATCTGATGGAAAGGGCAAGGCTTCAGAGAACCGCGGAATACAAGTCCGAAATTTCGGTTCAGCAGGAGACCGCGCCGCCTGAAATACCCGTAAAACAGGAACCTGCACCGGCGCCCGCGCCAAAGCAGCCCGCCATATTTGAAATCAGGGAAGAACCTTCCAAACCTAAATCCGCGGCAAAACCGCAGGTGAAGGAAAAATATGACAGGGTGGGAAAACTGCTGGAAAACGGCATGGAATCGCAGGAAATAGCGTCGGTTACCGGCATGTCTTTAGGGGAAATTGAACTTATAAAAAACCTGAAAAAACGGTAAAGAAAACCTTTTTATTTCCGATATAGTCATTAAGGAAAACGATTATTTGCACATAAATATCAGGCGGTGAAAATGGCTGTTTCAGGTTTATCAGGCAATTTATTCGAACTTTTAAGTTCTCAGGACAAGAAAACAGCGGATCTTTTTGCCCTGTTAAAGCCCGGAGACACCTTAAAAGGAAGAATTATTGAAGTGATTCCTTCAGATAATAAAGCCGTGATAAATTTCAAAGGATATAATGTCATTTCCCAGATGCCGGAAAACTTCCCCTTTGTAAAAGGCGACGCCATAAATGTTGTGGTCTCGCAGGTGGGCGAAAAAGTGTTTATGAAACTTGCCGCGGCTGATATGCAGGGCGCGTCCGGAAAAATGGCCGCGCCTTTTCAGGCGTCAGCGCAGCCTGCCGCTGAGCAGACAGCCGCGCTTCTTGCGGCAATAAAAGTACCGGTAAATGAACAGAACATTTATACCGCCATGAAACTTGCAGATTATCAGATTGCGGTCACAAAAGAAAACATTGATATGATAAACTCCGCGTTAAACGGATATATGGCAAAAAAAGGCGTTGATACCGCGTCTTTAAGCACGGTATTCAGCGGCGCAGCGGCTGATACGGCAGCGGCAAAGCAGGATTCAATTACAGCGATGCTTGCGCTTAATTCAAAGCTGTCCGAAGCCGTAAAAATGCTTTCCGGAGCCAAAGATCAGCAGGTAATAAACGCCGTAAAACAGGAATTTTCCGCTTCAATTATAAAGTTTGCAAATGATGTTAATTCCGCGGCAAAATCAACAGGCGAAGTATCTGTATTTGTAAACCGGGATTCTGTTGTGTTAAATGTAAACAATACAGGGAAAGAACTTTTGTCGGTATTTATGGAAAAGGCCGCGGCTGAAAATCTTGCGGGAAAAGGCGAAGTTAAGGCTTTTATCAACGCGGTTATGAATTCTGAAAATGCCCCTGTCGCGGCTAAGTTTATTTCTGGGGCCGAAGCTGTTTTCAATCCGTTAAAAAACGAACTTAGCCTGACATTTACCGGTATGAATAAGGCCATGAACACTGTTGTGCCTTCGCAGAATCCGCAGTTATCAGATGCCGCGTTAAGAGACCTGGCCGGAAGATTTTTTGAGCCGGCGTTAAAAACGCAGCCGGAAAATATCTCAGTCAAACAGGGGGCACCGGACGTAAACGCTCCTTCGGCAAAACAAATGCCTGACGCGCTGGCAGCCATTATTAACGCAGGCAAAAACGCGGGAACACAAAGCGCGGCGCCTGTCACTGCAAGGGAAATGGCCGCTTTAATGTCTGATTTTGCCAAAGGCCTTACACAGGCGGCGGATTCCGTTAAAACAATTTATCCGGATAAGTCCGCTGAAATGGCGGCGATTGCCAAAAATGTATCTGAATTCATAAAAGCCAATTCAGGCGAAATATTCGGAAAAACACAGCAGGGAAGTAATGTTAATTTTGTAAAATCAGCCGCGGTTTTTACAGAACAATCAATTAACGCAAGCCCGTTAAAAGAAATGTTTTTTCCGCCTGCCGCGGTTAAAACAGGCGGTGAAACAGCGGCGGCAGCAATACCGGTAACCAAATTTGATGTTGAATCAGCCATTGAATCCCTTGTTTTTCTTAAATCAAGGGAGATGCCGCTGGATAACGTGAAGTTTACGGACCTTATGAACAGGTATTTTTCAGGCGATATGAAGTTAAACCAGAACCTTGAAACACTAAGCCGCGCGATGACAGGATTTGCCGCGTCAGCTGAAACTATAAACAGATATGGCTATGACGCGCAGAAAGCTCTGCAGCTTGTATCCGGGATAAAAGAAGCCCTGTCGGGCATATCGGTAAAACCATCGGACAGGGATGTGATGGACAGGCAGATAAAGAATTTTATAGAACAAAGCGGCATAACGCTTGAAGCAAAGGTTAAAGACATATTTTCCGGAAAGGCGCAGGTATATTCCGCGGCAGCCACAAAAGAAGAAATGTTATCAGGGGCAAGGCAGAGCGTAAAAGCGCTGCTTTTAAACCTTGACGCCGAACTTACAAGGCTTGAAATCCTAAATCCGAATGATGCGGTTAAAACCGATAATAAAGAACAATTTCACGCGGCAAAGGAAGCGGTTAATGCCCTTAAAGATTCGGTAAAGGACACCCTTACCAACCTTAACGCGCTGCAGTTTATCAATCAAAAACCCGCGTCATACGAACTTTTATACACACAGATACCGCTTTTGATGGATAACAGGCTGTTTGGGGGCGAACTTCAGGTATGGTATAAAAAGGGTTCGCTTAAGGAAAATCTTGAGGCAAAAGAACCGGTTAATATTATGTTTGTCCTTAACACTTCAAAACTTGGAAGCGTAAAGATAAAAATGACCGTTTATAAAAATGACGTTGAATGCACGGTATTTGCCGAAAGCGACAGGGCGAAACAGCAGCTTACAAGGTCCAAAAATGATTTTTTAAAGGGAATTGAAGGGATAAGTTTTAATATGAAGAATTTTATGATTAAAACGGAAGGCCCGCAGGGCGATTCGGTTTCGCCTTCGGGGGACGGGTATGTAAATCTGGGAAACATTAACCTTACCGCTTAAACAGGTTTAAGGGAGAGATAAATGCCGGATAAAAAAATTACAGCTGTTGCCGTTGAATATGACAAAGACAAAGACGGCGCGCCAAGGATTGTTGCAAAAGGAAAGGGCAATATTGCGGACAAGATTATTGAAATTGCCAGGAAAAATGACATTCCGCTTTATGAAGACCCTGATTTAATTGAAGTTTTATCCAAACTTGACCTGGGGCAGGAAATTCCGCCCGAACTGTATAAGCTAATCGCGGAAGTACTTGTATATGTTTACAAAGCAAACGGAAAAGCCGGCAATATTCTGCTGTAAATCCAAAATACGGAGAGAAAAAATGAAACAATTAATGTTATTTTTATTCTTATTTGTTGTAATAAACGGCTGTTCTGACGGTAATTTTAAAAGCTATAAAAGCTACGGCGGAAAAACTTATGACAGCGCAAGGTCCATATGCCCGGCGCCAAAAGGGGGATATTTTCTTGCGGGAATGTCAAATTCATTTAAAGGCAATACCATAGACGGATATCTGATTAAGATAAATGAAAGAGGCAAAGAACAATTCGCGTATAATTACGGCGGAAGCGGAGATGACAGGTTTTATAAAATAATAAGGGTTAAAGACGGCATTATAATGTGCGGATATTCCGATTCTGACGGCGCGGGTTTAAGGGACGCCTATATTGTTAAAACCGGATATAACGGGAAAATTAAATTTGAATCACGCATCGGCGGGGCAGGCAATGATGAAGCTGCAGGCATGTGTGAAACCGCTGACGGAAAAATAGCATTTATAGGCAATACATCTTCTTTCAGCGGAGCTAACGCTATAGAAACATATTTTTCGCTTCATGACAGCACAGGCAAACAGCTTTTAAGCAGGACGTACGGCGGCGATAAATATGAATTTGGAATGTCCATAGTTCCGGCTGATTCCGGTTTTGCCGTAGCAGGCAGGACAAGTTCGCGTTCAAAAGGGTCGTATGACGGGTTTGTAATGAAACTTGACGCGTCCGGAAACACGCTTGCGTTTAAAACTTTTGGCACCACCGGCTACGACGCTTTTGAAGATATCATAGCCACATCTGACGGCGGATTCGCGGCTGTTGGCGAGATTGCCGACACCGCAAAAGACGGAAATGTTTCCCAGATTTATCTGGTAAAACTTGACAGCAGTCTTAATAAGGTATGGGAAAAGACTTTCGGCGGAAAAATGCTGGATATGGGTAAAACCGTTATTGAAGACAACGGCAATTTTGTGATTTCCGGAACAACAGATTCCTTTGGCAACGGGTCATCAGACATATTCCTGTTAAAAACAGACGCTATGGGAAATTCGCTTTGGATGTCAACTTTCGGCGGAAGAAAAGATGAATACGCGGCAGGCGCTGTAAAATCGCCGGACGGCGGCTATGTTGTGGCGGGCTGGACAGGGACGTACGGAAACGGGGAATATGATGCTTTTGCCGCAAAGGTGGACACAAACGGGATGTTAAAGTAAGCGCAATTTTCAGGTACACTTCGGTTTACTTTGGCAGACGCGGGTCTTGAGCCCGCGGATTTTAAATTTTCTGACCCTCCAAACCCCCGGTTTTATCTATTGGATATGGGATAAAAATTTATGGGATGAATATTTTTTATCGTTGACAATATTTGGTAATGGTTTAGAATATTAAAAATTATGCGGAGGGTACACGGCGGGAGGGCGCTGTCTGTAAACCATTTTTCGCACAAAATAATTGGGAGTTAAAAAAACATGAAAAAATTTTTGGTGCTATTTCTGTCATTTTTTATATTTTCTGCTTTTTTATACGCGGAAGATTTGACAATTGCGGATGTGGCGGCGGCGCAGCAGGGGTATCAGGACACTGTGCGGACGTTTGCCGCGTCTGTGTCTTCTGAAACTGAATTTGACGGGATGAAAAAGACACTTACTTATGATTATGTTATGCAGACCGATGAAAATGGCGCAAGTAAAGTTATGATAACAGGCACAGGCGCTTTGCAGATGCAGTTTCTGGTGGATACTGCCGCGGGTTCTGTTACTTATCTTATGGCAGATGGTTCAACAAAGACGTTTACCTTAAGCCCGGAAGAAAAAGACGCTATTATGTCGCAGTACGCGGGGCTTGGAAGTTTTGGCGGGTCTTCGCTTAATACAATGTTCGCGGATAAAGACGGCAATAAAGTGTCTGATGCAAAACATCCAAGGGATTTAAGGGTAAAGGAAGCAGAAACCGCTGATTTTAAGGTGAGGGTGAAAAAGGAATTTTTTGGGAATAAAGCGGTTGTGGAATATGAAAATAAGAAGATGGCTCTGATGAAAGAGGGCTTTGACAGGAATATTATGATAGCGGAAGAAACCCCCGCCAAAAACAACAAGGATAAAAAGATAAAGAAAAAGTACCTGCAAAAGTTAAGGGATGAAAAAGAGAACGTAAAAAGGCATATGATAGCCAAAAGGGTGGAAAAAATTAACCTTGA
>JAKQNO010000005.1 GCA_029565735.1 bacterium | reverse complement strand
GCCTTGTAATTATGGCTTACCGCGCCTTCGGGTATTAGTTCCATGGACGTTATATGTATGCCGTATTCCTTTAAAACCATACCGGCAAACTTTTTTTTATTGAACTTAAGCTCTGCCTGCATTATAACCGCCTTAACTTTGTTTCAAGCCTTGTTTTAATTTCTGAAATTTCTGCGGCGCGCTTTTTTATTTCATCCTTCTTGTCCGAGCCGGACGCAATGCCGTTTTTTTCCGCTTCAGCCATTATATCAGCTTCATCCTTAAGTATAATCAGCCTCTGCTCCGCCTGAATAAGTTTTTTACCGTAATAATCCCTTATATCGTCCGCCGCGGCTTTACCGCCGGACGGTTCAAGGGTAAAATCCGCGTCAAGGCTGAACACATCCTTAAAATTCATGACTTTGCCGGCCCACGCGTTTCTCTGCGCGAATATCTCCGCGGCCTGCGCGCACTTTATTGCCGCGCACTCCATAAATTTTTTATTATGCTGTTCAAGGACAAGGGCGCTGTATGTAAAATAAGCGTCTTTTAATTCCTTAAGCTCCGCTTCAGCCTCTGTTGCTTTAAAGGACAGGCTGCTTCCGCGAAACAGGAAATACTGCAGAAAAACATTCCTTAAAACACCTTCTTTTTTTTGTTTAAGAAGGCTGATAGTTTCAGTTACGCGGTTGTTTTTCAATTCAAGGCCGGCAAGCTTGTTTTCCGCGGCTTCAACTTTTTTACCGTATTCTTCCGCCTTTGCCGCAAAATTTGCGCCTGCATCCCCGCCAAAAACCAGGCATGCCTGCACAGCGGTTAACACCGCGCACAATATGATTTTTTTCATTTTTTTCTCACTCAATCCCCATTTTTTTTATCTTTGCAAGAAGGGTGGTCCTGTTAATGCCAAGAATCTCCGCGGCTTTTGCCTTATTGCCGTTGCTTTTATCAAGCGCCGACTGAATTTTTTTCCTTTCAAACAATTCAACTTCATTTTCAAGGCCGCCTGTTTCATAGACAGCCGCGTTTCTTATTTCATAAGGAAGGTCCGCGGCTTCTATTATCTCTCCGGCACAGGTTACAAGCACGCGCTGTATAAGGTTTTCAAGTTCCCTGATATTTCCCGGAAAATCATATTTCACAAACACTTCCAGCGCCTGTTTGGATATTTCTTTTACCCTGTATCCGCCGTATTCCGCGTATTTTTTTATAAAATATGAAACAAGTTCCGGTATGTCCTCTTTTCTTTCGCGCAGGGTGGGCATGTGTATTTCAACCACGTTAAGCCTGTAATACAGGTCTTCCCTGAATTTTCCTTCGGTAACGGCGCGCTTTAAATCCCTGTTTGTGGCCGCAATAACGCGTGCGTCGGATTTTATTGTCTTTTCGCCGCCTACCCTTTCAAATTCGCCGTTCTGCAGGACGCGCAGAAGTTTTACCTGAGTTTCCGGCGGCAGTTCGCCTATTTCATCCAGGAAAATTGTACCTTTGTCCGCAAGTTCAAAACGCCCTTTTTTCATGTACATAGCGTCGGTAAACGCGCCTTTTTCGTGGCCAAAGAGTTCCGATTCCAGAACACCCGGCGCCAGCGCCGCGCAGTTTACCTTTACAAGGGCGCCTTCAGCGCCGCGTTTGCTTTTTTTGTGTATTTCTTCGGCTATCAGTTCCTTTCCGGTTCCGGATTCGCCCGTTAAAAGCACTATCACTTCTTTATCCGCCACCTTTGCCGCAAGTTCCATTGCCTCTTTTATTCTGGCGGAACTCCCCACCGTCATCCTTGCCGTTATTTTTTTCAGATTTTTATTTTCTTCCTTCAGGGCGCGGCGGCTTAAAATTTTGGCGGCCATAACGCGCATCTGCTCTATTGAAAAAGGCTTGGTGATAAAATCAGAAGCGCCTTTTTTCATCGCCTTAACCGCCGTGTCAACCGTGCCGTAAGCGGTCATGATTATGACTTCTGTATCGGGATTTGCCTTTTTAGCCGCATCAAGGACAGCCATGCCGTCGGCCTCCGGCAGCTTTAAATCCGTTATCACAAGGTCAAAGTTTTTTTCTTTTATTTCCGCAAACGCGTCTTCGGCACAAGCGGCTGTTGTTATCTCGTTCTGCGGCGACGAAATGGCTTCAGCGGTTATTTCACGCAGGCTGTCATTATCTTCAACAATTAATATGTAATTCATCCGCCCTCCTTTTTATTATCAAACGTCGCTTTTTTTGCCTACAAACAGCTTGAATTCCGTGCCTTTGCCCTCTTCAGAAAACACTTTAATATCACCGCCGTGCGCCTGGTGTATTATTTTATAGGCAATGGCAAGCCCAAGCCCGTGACCTTCTTTCCTTCCGGTAAAAAACGGCTGATAAATCTTTTTTATGTTCTCGCTTTTTATACCCGCGCCGTTGTCTTTAACGGAAATATAGGCTTCGCCGTTTTCCTCCCCGGTTTTTATCTCTATTTCTTTTTTGTCCTTATCAAGCGCCTGATACGCGTTAAGCGCGACATTATAAAGCGCTTTTTTTATAAGATACGTATCCACGCACGCGTGAAGGCCCGGCTTTGCATTGTTAATAATTACCATATTTTTTACGTTTTCAGGCAGTTCAAAAACGGCTTCTTCCACAAGTTTGCCCATATCAGCGTCCTGTTTGTCCGCCGCAAAATCCTTTGTGTATGCAAGAAAGTTATTTATGAACTCGCTCATCTTTAAAGTGTTTTTTATTATGTCAGCGGAGTATTTTTTAATTTTTTCATCTTCCGCCTTTTCGTTTATAAGCTCCGCGTAGCCCAGAAGCACGCCAAGCGAATTGCGAATTTCGTGCGCCACGCCCGCGGAAAATTCGCCCACATCCGCCATCTTGTCCCTTTTCTCAACGTACTGCTTAACTTCCACCCTCATGTTTTCCATCGCGTCGGCAAGTATTTTTATTTCACCGCCGGCTTTGGTCTCTATCTTTTCGGAAAAATCCCTTCTTGAAAGTTTTTCGGCTTTTTCTTTCAGCCTTCTCAGCGGTACGGTTATTCCGGAAGAAATAATAAAAGCCAGTATCAAAGCCGCTGCTATTGAAACCGCGCCAAGCACAATCAAAAACAGCCTGTAGCGCGAAACATAGTGCAGATATTCAACGCTTGCTTCAACACCCACGGCACCTGCAACCGTATTTTTATTTTTCACAGGAATATATCCGGCTTTAAAATATTCGCCGCCCCTGCCCGCGTAAAGGCGCGAAGAAGAAGATATTCCGGACAACGCCCTGTTTATTTCATACCTGTCCACTTTTATATAGTATTTTCCGCCTTCATCAAGCGTTGAAAGGATGATGTTGCCTGAACCGGGTTCAATAATAAAAATATCCCTGACTTTAAGGACTTCTTTCAGATTAATAAGTTTATCGCGGTAACCCGAATAGACTTTACCTTTAAGCCGTATCATCTGAATGTCTCCGGGATTTATGCCGGACGCTATTATCCTTCCGGCCGATAAAATCCTGTTTTCCATTTCGCTTTCAATATTACCCAGGATAAAATTATAGGTAATAATGCCGAACGCGCTTACAATAAGCGCGGCTGAAAGCATAAAATACATAAACACTCTTGCCCTGATTGATCCGGCCATTATCCATCCCAATATTAAGATATTGTAAAACGCGGATTACTTTTTAACTTCAGCCTTTGCTTCCGCCGGGTGTTTTATTCTTTTATAAAGCAGTATAAACATTTCACACGCAATGAAAAATACAATGCACCCTATTACGGTTGTTACAATGTCAGTGTATTTGCCGGCAAAACCTTTTACGGAAACGTGCTTTAAAAGTATTCCGCTGTATGCCCATATAAGCACAAATCCGTAAGCCATATCCATATTCCTTATCATTGTAACTGCGCCTATCAACATTCCGATTGCCAGTATAATAATTGTCCATATCGGCTCCGCGATTCCAAATCCGTCCCATTTTAAA
>JAKQNO010000035.1 GCA_029565735.1 bacterium | reverse complement strand
ATAATCAATAACCGCACCGAAGAAGATGGCAGTGCGCTTGATAATTCAGGCGCGGTTAAATTTAAAAAAAGCGGCGTGGCGGGTTTTATTGAAAAATGCAGGCGCCATCTTAATAATCCGGTGCTGCAGTCAATGTGCGCTGATTACACGCTGTCCATAATTAAGTTCGGGCGCGGCGCAGGGGTAAAAACAGACGGCAGAAGGGCGGGCATGCTTAAACGCAACTGCGCGGCGTATCTTGCGGTTATGTATGAAGCCGAAAAGATAAAAAAATTTACAAAGGAAGAGTGCGCGCCGCACCTGCAGGAATGCCTTTTAAGCTCCGTGCCGGAGCCGGCTTTTGACGCTGAATTCAGGCCCGATAAATACCTGTACTGCCACGATATGACAGTAATGCCCGGCGCTTCAGTTGCCTGTCTTGATTCTTTAAAAATGGCAAAGCCCGAAGACGCCGTGAAAATTACGGATGAAATTATGAACAGTTCGTATTCGCTTTTCAGGCAGTCTGTCAATACTCTTATCAGCACCGTAAGCGGAGATTCCGCCGACTGCACGGCGCGTTTTGAGGCAATTGACTGCCTGCGGGTACTGTGCGGGAAAATAAGCGCCGGTGTTTTAAATCCCAATAACGCCGAATCAGAGCGCATCTTTGACGCGTACGCCCGCGTGTATGACATGAGCAGCAGGTCAAATTACAAGTTTTCGGGAATAAGGCACATAACAAGGGCTTGCGAGATGGCTGAAACTGAAGTCAGCAATGAATCGGCTGCGGCGTCCAAAGAGTCAATTTATCTTTACAGGGATAAACACAACGACCATGTTGATTTTTCCAGAGTAAAATCCGCTATGCTGACAAGGGTAATGATAAAAAAGGAGGAAACGGCATGAAAGCAAAAATTTACCGCGAGTTGATATGTGAAAACGGGTGCAGTATTTTTGGGCTGGTTGACCACTCAATAACCCTTGAAGAAGCCAGGTCAGGCCGCTTTGAAGCTTCAGAGCCTTTTGGCAGCAGCAGTTTTCTTTATTCTGTCGTAAAGAATAACCTTATGAACGGCGACGCTATAAATCCGCTGCGCTATACCAGAAACTCCAGAATTAATGTATCCATAAAATTCAAAGACGGCAGGTTATTTGACGGGTTTATAGTGTTTAAGGCCATAAAAGCTCTGGCTGAATTTGTGGCAAAAAATATTGATTTAAACTCTGACTGCGGCATGGCGTTATATATAAAGGGGTTTGTGCCTTTTTATTTGAAGAGCAGCGTCTCTGTTTTAAAAGGCGCGCTGGCCGAAGCGCTTACAAACCAGCTGCACAGTTCCCCCATACTGCACGAAAGGGAGATAGGCGAAGAGGCAGGCAGATACAAAAGGGGCGGTGTTTTTAAACCGCTGTCAATAAACGGCGTAAGGCACCTGCTTGTTAATCCGGAGCTTCAGGCAGGGCAGTCGCTTGTCATATGCAGCGGTTTCAGAAAAGATTTTCCGGAAGTGCCGGGAGTTGACTGGCTTTACACGGAAGAAAGCAGGCGCAATGAATACTGCGTTAGGGGAGTCACCTGTATGAATCAGAAAATAAGGCAATACGGCTCCATTAACGACATTAACCCTTTTGTCTTTGAATATTTTGAAAGCAAAGGGGAATTTTTTAAAGGCTCCAGGTTTGACCTGGTGCCGGATGAATCAAGAGTAATAACGCACTTTTTAAGGGTGCCTTCAAGAAGCGAATTCAGGGAATTTGAAAAAGCAAAAGAAACATCTGCGCCGGGTATAGGCGCGTGCTTTGTGGCGGATTCCCGCGCGGCATTGTATCCCGCTGCCCCCGGATGCAGCGTGATTAAAGATTATGGGGTGTTTAAGCGCGTGGCGTCGCGCGCCGTAAGGGGTATTTACCTGCCTACAGGCATACCTTATGATATTACAGAAGGGGCGTTTCCTGAAAAAGAGGAATATCTTGCCCTGTCTGTTGCGGCATAGGGGAATACATGCAGATAAAAAAACCGCAGGATATAGCAGATGCCATAAAAAGTTTTGTTAAACAGGTTAAAGACCCTGTGGTGCTGGCCGCTTGCCATACGTTTATGTCGGATTTTGAAGTGGTAATTACGGATGATAAGAACCTGTGCGCCACTGCGTGCATTACGGGCAGTAATAAATTAATATTCAATAAGCAGTTTTTGGATCAGGATGTGAAGGATAAAGAAGAACTGTTTTTTATCTTTCTTCACGAAATTCATCACAGGATAAACGGCGACCTTAATCCGGTGTTTGAATATGATTACATGCCTGGCCACCACATTTACAACATAATCTACGACATAAGGATAAATGCGCACCTTATGTCCCGGTACACAAAAGCCGCCCATACTTTTAC
>JAKQNO010000163.1 GCA_029565735.1 bacterium | reverse complement strand
GCTTTTATGTGGTCCGATACCGTAAAATTGTCAGTTTCTCCCGGCTGTGTCATGATGTTGCATACATATATCTTTGCCGCTTTCTTGTTTGCCAGTATGGCCTCTTTTATTCCCTTTACAAGCAGGTTGGGAATAACGCTTGTATAAAGGCTTCCCGGCCCCATTACCAGCACATCCGCTTTCTTTATTTCTTCAAGTGCGTCCTGATTTGCCTTGCAGTCTTCGGGTATAATGGAGAGCCTTTCTATGACGCCTTTTGCTTCCGGTATTATTGACTCGCCTGTTATTTCCCTTCCATCCTGCATTCTGGCTTTTAAAACCATATTGTCAAAAGAAACGGGAAGAACTTTTCCGTTGATCGCAAGGACTTTGGAGCTTTCTTCAACCCCTTTTGAAAAGTCACCCGCGACATGCGTCATTGCCGTTATGAATATATTTCCAAAACTGTGGCCCGCAAGGTCTTCCCCTTTGTCAAACCTGTACTGAAAAAGTTTGCCAAGAAGGGTTTCCTGATCAGCAAGCGCCACAATGCAGTTTCTTATGTCTCCGGGCGGAATTATCTGGTAGTCTTTTCTTAACCTTCCCGAAGAACCTCCGTCATCCGCCACCGTTACGATAGCGGTGAGATTGGAAGTATATTTTTTCAGGGCTCTTAAAGAGTTCGGAAGCCCGGTTCCTCCTCCAATTGCAACTATACGCGGCCCTCGCCTTAACTTTGCCTTTCTGTAAGCCATATTTATAAATTCTTTTTCCCTGTTGGGCACATACATTGCAAGCACCGAATAGTACGCCCTTCTTATTGCCATGGAAACACCTGCAATAGCAAGCAATATTATTGCCACATCCACAAACTTAAGCCGCTGCAGCCTGTAAAAAAAAGCGTCAAAATTGATGCCTGTTTCTATCCTGAAATTACGAACCAGAGAACCAAGATGGCCTGATAATCCCACGGCAAGCACAATTAAGCTTAAAATCAGCAGGAACACCCACCTTTTAATCCTGATGCCGGGATAAAGCCATTTATCAAATCTTGACATTATTTATTTTCCTTCCCCATATAAACCATCATTTTATCATTCAGTTCTTTTGCCGGATTATGCCCCTTTTGTTTTAACCGCTGGTTCATCGCCGCCACTTCAACAATAATACTTAATGTCCTTCCCGGTTTTACGGGAAGCACTATTTTTGGAATCTGTACGCCGAGTATTTCCTGCGTTTTCTCTTCTATGCCCAGCCTTTCATAATCCTTTCCTTTTTCCCATTCTTCAAGGTGCAGTACCAGGTCCACTTTCTGGGAATCCCTGACAGCGCCCACTCCAAAAAGAGTCCTTACATCTATTATACCCACTCCCCTTATTTCCATGTGGTGCTGCACAACGCTCATGCCCTTTGCTTCCAGTTCGCCTTCCCCAAGCCTTGTGACTTCTATCAAATCATCGGCCACAAGCCTGTGCCCTCTTTTTACCAGTTCCAGGGTCACTTCGCTTTTGCCGATTCCGCTTTTCCCGGAAATAAGCACGCCGACACCGTAAACATCAACAAAAGTGCCGTGCATTGTGATTTTTGGCGCCAGCTTTTTTTCAAGGTATATCATTGTGGCGCTGATGATTTTTGTTGTAAACAGGGATGTTTCAAAAACAGGCGTTTTGTATTTTTTTGCCAGCGATAAAAAACCGGAAGGAGCTTTAAGATTTCTTGAAATTATTACGCACGGGACGTTCTGCTTGAATATCTCGCCCATTACCCTGTCGGCTTTGACACCGCCAAGTTTTTTTATATAAGTAAATTCCGTTTTCCCGAAAACCTGAATACGCTCATAGGGGAAATATCCAAAAAAACCGGCCAGAGCAAGCCCGGGCCGGTTTATATCCGATACCACTATTTTTTTTTTATCAAGATATTCTTCGCCCGCAATAATGCTTAGGCGGAATTTTTCATTATTGTCTTCAAAGAACTCCTTGACGGTTATAAAATCCATCCACTACCTCCTAAGGAGCCGCATTTACTGTTTTGTCTTTTCTTCCTCTTCAATTATCTGAATAACAGCTTCCTTGTCCGATGCCTCAAGTATTTTTTTCCTGTAATATTTATTTTTAAGGAAATTACTTACCCTGGCAAGGGCTTTAAGCATAACGCCTGCCGCGCCTTCCGGAGCAAGAAGAAGGAAGAAAATATTAACCGGCTCTCCGTCAAGGGCGTCGAATTCAACGCCGTTTTTGGAAATAGCAAACGCGCCGATAAGTTCTTTTACGCCTTTTGTTTTGCTGTGAGGAATGGCAATTCCCTGGCCTACGCCGGTGCTGCCAAGTTCTTCCCTTTCAAGAAGGGATTCTATTGTGATATCCTTATCAATTATTGCATTTTTCTTTTTAAGGATTTCTACAATTTCCTCAATGGCCTCTTTTTTGTTTTTGGCCTTAAGGTTAAGTTCAATGCTGTCTTTTTCAAGGAAATCAAGTATTCTCATTTTAATTCCACCTCTGCGTCAGTATTTTGATATGGTTAAACCGAATTTTTTGTCTTTTCTTTTTCTTATCAGGCATACTTTGTTGAAATCAACATTGAAAAAAAGCACCATCTTTTCCGGCGCCATTTCCGCTTCTTCCATGGCTTCTTCCGTGTTCATCGGCTTCGCGGCCATCAGGTCTTCTTCAACAACTTCATTATATTTGTCCCCGCCTGATTTTCCCGAAACAGGCACGCTTGCAAGTATCTTTTCTATTCCCGGCCTTTTTGCGCCTTTTACCGGTTTTACTATTTTATCCTTGTGCTTTTTAATCTGTGTTATAAGCTTGGTTTCCAGCAGGTCAAGGGAAGTATACATATCCTTTGATGTCACTTTGGCGGTAAAAGAATGCTTTTGCCCGTTAAGATTGGCTTCCGCTGAATGGATATACTTATCCACCGAAATCACGATATGAAGCTTGCCGTTTTCTTTAAAATCAAAGTATTCTTCAACTTTCTTGAATCTTTTCTTTGCGTAGTCCGTAATTCCTTTGGTAAGCTCAAGATGCCTTCCGGTAATGTTTATCTCCACGCTACATCCTCCTTATAGGATAATAACATTAAAATATCATATTAAACACCTATTGTCAATTCAGTAAAATATAAAGTTAGTGTATAACAAAGTGTGTAAATTAAGAAAAGAGGGTTTTACTCGCTGTATAATGGTTGCTTTCCTACCACGGAAAAAGACCAAACACAGGAGGAACCCTCTTTATGAAGACATTGTATTTAAGTAAGACAAGTATA
>JAKQNO010000162.1 GCA_029565735.1 bacterium | reverse complement strand
AGATATTTTTATAGTAAGGCCGCTTCTTGGATTTTCAAAAAAACAGATAATGTTGCTTTTAAAAGAGTTAAAACAAAGATATGTCACTGACAGCAGCAACAGGGAATCTGTATATCAGCGGAACATTATAAGGAACAAATTAATTCCGCTGGTTGAAAAAGAAATGAATCCCAAAATAAAAGAATGCCTGGTAAGAAACACGGAAATTGCTGCGGCTGAAGAAGGTTTTATAAGCGAAGAAGCGCAAAAGTATATACGCGAAAATGCTGAAATAAAAGGGGAAAGCGCTGTTTTTTTATGGAGCCCTTTTATCCTGCTTCACCCGGCGTTAAGGCAAAGGGTATTAATGGCGCTTTTTCAGAAAATTTTAAGATCAAAAAGAAAGGTTGATTTCGCGCTGGTGTCGGAAGCAGATTGCGCGATTTTACGTAATAAAAACATTTCATTGCCTTCGGGTTTTGCGTTAAAAACGGTTAACGGTGAAATACACATTTTTAAATGTAAAAATGAAA
This sequence comes from bacterium, assembly GCA_029565735.1. Taxonomy (GTDB): domain Bacteria; phylum Oederibacteriota; class PGYV01; order PGYV01; family PGYV01; genus PGYV01. The sequence goes on along the minus strand of JAKQNO010000162.1, from coordinate 2,233 downwards.
AGCCTGAATCAGAAGAAGATGTATCTATTGCAAAACCGGGCAAAAAAACTGCATTTGGCGGTTTTGTGTTTGAAACTAAGATTGTAAAAAATGAGCCGGGTATTGATTTTAAGGAACAATATAAAGCTTACTTGGATTTGTCAAAAATAGTGTTCCCCCTGACAATAAGAAGGCGCCGGTCAGGGGACAGATTCATGCCTTTTGGCATGAAATCACAGGTGAAAATTAAGGATTTTATAATTTCACAAAAAATAAAAAATGAAATAATTTTAGTATGTGATGAAAAACAGATAATCTGGGCAGCGGGTATAAGGGCGGACGAACGTGCGAAAGTGGACGAAAGGTCCAAAAAACTTCTTTTGATGCGATTTTATCCTTTAAAATAAGGGTTTTTTGAGCGGTACAACGTTTAAAAAATACTTGCTTTTATGATAGAATTGGTATATATTATCTTTATCTATTCATAAAAATTTGGAGGTTTTTAATGAAACTACATAAATTTAAAGCCTTTATTCTATCCCTGGCCTTCCTTTCAATTTCAATCACAGCATTTGCGGCACCTACGCTTTTAATTGTGGCTCCGGGTGAATCATTCGCATATGGAAGCCCTAAAACAGGCACGCCTGATCCGCAAACCTGCGGTGTTCCCTTTAATTTGAATGTTTATGCTGTTGATGACAGTGACTGGCAGACTATTGACGCATCCGGCGCGGGGCTTGATATTTCTTCTTCAGGTGCCGCTTCTTTCTCGCCTGATCCTACAACTATAAATTCATCCAGGACCGTAAGCGCGACAATAAATACAACATCAACCGGCTCGGTTGGAATATATGTAAATAACAATATTGCCCCAATTTCCGGCCTTTCGCCTTCATCTGTTACGGTAACCGCGCAGTATATTCAAAGCTTCAGTTTTGTAAATATAGCATCGGCAACGGCAGGAACGCCCATTCAGCTTACAATAACCGCAATTGATAATACCGGTGCGGTTGTATCAAGTTTTAATGGAACCGCTTCGCTTACGGCGGTTTACCCAAACAGCGCGGACAATGTATCGCTTGGCACTGTAACTTTTGAAGACGGTGTTTACAGGGGGCTTGCAACGCTTTATAATGCTGAATCCGGAAACGTATTAATACGCTGCGTATCAACTACGCCGGCAAGGTCCAATGACAGTAATAATTTCGCAGTAAATCCCGGTACTTTCGCGCGTATGCTTATAGTAGGGCCGGGCCAGACATATAATCCCGGAACCAACGGCGGGAACGGAAGGGTATCAAATTCCACCACAATTACCACACAGACAGCCGGTGTCCCGTTTGGAGTTACGGTTTACGCAGTTGATGATTACTGGAACACCGTGCCTTCGGCTGCCGGGACAGTGACCCTTGATTCCACTGATGCAAATGACAGTTACGACAGCGCAACAAAATCATTATCTTCCGGCATGGCGTTATTTGCGGCAACGTTAAGGACAGTAGGCGCGGGCAAAGCGCAGACAATAACCGCGTCTTCAAGCGAAGCCGGAATCACGGAAGGTACTGACACCGCGCCAATGACTTACAGCCCCACTGCGACACAGTTTGTTTTCCCAAATACAATAAACACACAGACCGCGGCAACGCCTTTTGTTACAAGCGTAGTCGCACTTGACGCATACGGCAACACAGTCCTTAACTACTCCGGCACCACCACCTTATACGTCCTTACAGGCGGTGTTCCGGTAAGCACAAACAACTGGACCAAAACCCCCACAAATCTTACCTTTTCAAATGGTATTTCAACCTTTGGAGTCACAATATACCAGAAACTTTTCAACACGCAGTTAAGAATTGTGGATTCGGGTTCTGCGGTAGGAATAAGCAATTATTTCACTGTTAACGCCGGGAATTTTACCAGAATGCTGATAGTGGCGCCGGGTGAAACATACGACCCGGGCAACAGGCTGGCTGTCACAAGGGGAAAAACAGGAACGCCGTTAACTGCCACGGCCGGCACAGCGCTTACACTTACCATTTACGCAACCGACGCTTACGGCAATAAAATTACAAGTGTCAACGACCTTTCAAGAATTGTATCATCGGACACGCTGGCCACAATCGGCGGCGGATATATGCCGCAGTATGTAACGTTAACAGCGGGTGAAGCTACATTTAATATGATATTAAGGACAGGCGGTTCACAGACAATAACAGGTTCAGATTATGATGATGGTACAAAAACACCAAGCACT
>JAKQNO010000100.1 GCA_029565735.1 bacterium | reverse complement strand
ATAATTTAGCACACTTAAAACTTTCTGGCGTTCGTGCATTCCGCGTATTAAAACCCTTATTCCGCAAAACAACTTGACATTTATTCCTTAATTATGTATAAATTTAACAAGCAGTGTTCTACTAACCGGCGCAAAGCAAGGGTGCCTGCCGGTTACCGGATTATCTAAACGACAAGGAAGTCGTGTCTTAAACTCAATGCCGAAAACATTTAACGTTTTTTTAGCGTTATTTTTCTGTCTAAATTTATGAAAATACGCTTACAAAAAAATACGAAAAGAGGAACATATATGAGCGGATACCCTGAAAAACAAGGTTTATACGACCCGTCGCTTGAAAAAGACGCGTGCGGAGTCGGGTTTATAGTCAATGTGAACGGCAATAAAACAGCTTCTATTGTTGAAAACGGCCTGCTAATTTTAAAGCGCATGGCGCACAGGGGCGCTGTGGGCGCGGACCCAAAGACCGGCGACGGCGCCGGCATACTTATACAGACCCCGCACGAATTTTTTGTAAAAGCTGCGTCTGAAATTAAGATTAATCTTCCCGCGCAGGGCGAATACGGCACAGGGCTTATATTTCTTCCTTTGGATAAAAATTCAGCTGACGCCGTCAAAAAAGAAATGGAAAAAGCGGCAAAGGAATGCGGGCAGCAAGTGCTTGGCTGGCGAAACGTGCCTGTAAATAAAGCAGTGCTTGGGGAAACGGCAAAAGCGTCGTGCCCGGGTTTTGCCCAGATTTTCATAAAAAGGTCTGCTGATATTGACAACGCCGAAGATTTTGAAAGAAAGCTTTTTATAATAAGAAAGAAATCCGAAAATTCCGTACGGGCTTCTGATATAAAGGATAAAAAAACTTTTTATGTCACGAACTTATCGTGCAGGGTATTTATATACAAAGGGCTTATGCTTCCGGAAAACGTGGCTGACTTTTTTACTGACTTAAACGACCCGCTTGTTAAAAGCGCCATAGCGCTTGTGCATTCAAGATACTCCACCAATACTTTTCCCACATGGGACCTTGCGCAGCCATTCAGATACCTTGCGCATAACGGCGAAATAAACACGATACGCGGCAATATAAACTGGATGAAGTCGCGCGAGGGGCTTTTTAAAAGTTCCGTGTTCGGCGATGACATTGAAAGCGTGAAACCCGTTATCCGCGATGAACAGCAGAGCGATTCCGCATCCATTGACAACGCGTTTGAAACGCTTGTGCAGGGCGGCAGGTCTATGCCGCATTCCATGATGATGCTTGTGCCGGAAGCATGGGAGCATAACAGCCTGCTTTCCAATTCCGTAAGAAGTTTTTATAAATATCACGCGTGTTTTATGGAGCCGTGGGACGGCCCGGCCGCGCTTGCGTTTACCGACGGAGTAAGGATAGGCGCGGTGCTGGACAGAAACGGCCTTCGCCCTTCGCGTTACATAGAGACCAATGACGGTATGGTTATACTTGCTTCTGAAACCGGCGTAATTGACGTTCCGCCTTCGCGCATAAAGCATTCCGGCAGGCTGGAACCCGGAAAGATATTTTTTATTGACACTGAAAAACAAAGAATAATAGAAGACGGGGAAATAAAAAAAGAAATAGCCATGCGCGCTCCTTACAGGCAGTGGAGAAAAGAACAGCTGGTATACCTGGAAGACCTTGCCGCGGCCGAAGTAAAAGATGAGGATCCGGAATTTCTGATAAACAGGCTTAAAGCTTTCGGTTACACAAGGGAAGACATGAAAGAAATATTAAAGCCCATGGCAAACGACGGCAAGGAGCCGGTGGGTTCAATGGGCAACGACACCCCGCTGTCCGTGCTTTCCGAAAAACCAAAACTTCTTTACACATATTTTAAGCAGCTTTTCGCGCAGGTTACAAACCCGCCCATTGATTCCGAAAGGGAAGATATTGTAATGAGCCTGCGTAGTTTTCTGGGGCCGCGCCAGAACCTGTTTGAAGAGACGGAACTGCATACACATAAACTTCAGGCAAGGGAGCCGATTCTTACCAACGAAGAGCTTGCGGCAATAAAAAATATTTCGGTAAGCGGCTTTAAGGCAAAAACGATAACCCTTTTGTATATGCCGGGCGGCACAAAACGCTTTATGGAAGCGCTTGACAGG
>JAKQNO010000096.1 GCA_029565735.1 bacterium | reverse complement strand
ATAGCTTAATCCGCTATGTTTAAATCTTTCGCTATAGCTTAACTGCCTATAGCCTAATCCGCTATGTTTAAATCTTTCGCTTATGCTTAATTGCCTATCTGTTTATTGCTTAATTTTTTATTTTTGATATAATCACCTTATTGTACAAGCAGGGGTGCTTAGTACAAGGAGAGCGGTTATATGAGAAAGGTTATAATTACAGGGGGAACGGGATTTATAGGCAACGCGCTTGCCCACAGGCTTTTAAAAAAAGGATACGAGGTAATTGGCGTCAGCAGGGATCCTTTCAATAAAAAAAGCTCGGACAAGCAGATGCGCTATATTCCATGGGATGAACTCCGCTTTGAGGTTGAAAGGGCAGAAGCCGTAATTAACCTGGCCGGCGCGCCCCTTATGGTTTTTCCTTTTAACAGCGCGAATAAAAAATCAATAATTGAAAGCAGGCTTATGGCGGGCGAAGCTGTCGCGTTTGCCCTTAAAAAAGCTGAAATTAAGCCGAAAGTCCTTATTCAGGCTTCGGCTATAGGATATTACGGTTCAAGGGGCAATGAAAATCTTGATGAATCATCGCCGGGGGGACAGGGTTTTCTGGCGGAACTGTGCCGCCGCTGGGAAGATACAACAGCCCAGGCGGAAAGGCTGGGAGTAAGGCGCTGCGTGATAAGGACGGGAATTGTGCTTGGCCACGGCGGATTTTTAAATGCCATGTCTTTGCCTTTTAAATTTTTTGCAGGCGGCGCGATAGGGACAGGAAAACAGTACCATTCGTGGATACACATCAAGGATGAAATTCATGCCATAATACATTTGATTGAAAACAAAAACACGTCCGGTGTTTATAACCTTACGGCGCCGGAACCTGTAACAAACGCGGAATTCACGAAAATACTTGGGAAAGTGCTGGGCAGGCCTTCTTTTCTCCGCAAACCGGAATTTCTTATAAAACTGTTCGCGGGTGAACTTGCCAAAGAAGTGCTGCTTAGCGGGCAGAAGGTATATCCCAAAAGGATCTCTGAATCAGGCTTTAAATTCGGTTTTCCTTCGCTTGAAGCGGCCCTAAGGGAAATTTATGGGAAAAATATTAAAAGGTAAGGTTTAATTGCGGGAAAAGTTTTAAAAACCGCGGGAAAGGGAGGCGGCGGGCACGTGAAAAAATCAGCTTTTAAAATAGCAGCGGTTTATTTTGTATTCGGAATGCTGTGGATTTTTTTCTCTGACAAAATTCTGTCATTGTTTCTGCGGACAACGGACACATATGCTTTTGCTCAGACTGTAAAGGGCTGGGTGTATGTTTTCATTACCGCCGCGCTGGTATATTCCATGATAAGCGCGCATCTTGCAAGGCTTGAAAAAGCGCAGAAAGAATTAAGGGATAATTACAGGAAACTTCAGGAATACGATAAAATGAAGACTAATTTTATAGCGGTTATTTCCCATGAAATGCGCACTCCTATTGCGGTTATCAAAGGCTACGCGGCATTTTTACGCAAAAAAAATTCTGATAATCTGACCGCCGAACAAAT
>JAKQNO010000095.1 GCA_029565735.1 bacterium | reverse complement strand
GCATAATTCAGCATCGCCTTTTGTTTCAAATAGCGCAAAAACTGTTGCGCCGCTGCCGCTCATACAGGCATCAATACAATTTTTTTGCTTTTTAAGAACTGTTTTGACTTCTTTAAGGCCGGGAAATGACCTGAAAATTGGATTTTCAAAGTCATTTTGAAGAAAACCGCCCTTTACATCCTGCCCTTTCAAATACCTTAACAGAAGTATATTATATGATTTGTTAAAAGTCAACTTTTTTTCATTATCCAGCAATTCGTACGCTTTTTTGGTCGCCACATGTACGTTTTTGCACAAAAGCACATACCAAAGCACCCTTTTTCTTTCAACAGGGGTGATTTTTTCGCCTTTGCCTGTCACGCGCGCTGTCCTGTTAAAAATAAAAAACGGGACATCTGACCCAAGCTTAAACCCAAGCGCGCTTAATTCATTAAGCGGCGCCTTGACCTTAAAAATATCATTCATGGCGTGCAGCACAGATGCCGCGTTGCTGCTGCCGCCTCCCAATCCCGCACCTTGAGGAATGTTTTTATGTAATATTATATTAACGCCCTTTTTAATTCTGTAAGTTTCCATAAATAGCGCGGCAGCCCTGTATACAAGATTTTTTTCTTTGGGGATATCAAGGCCGGAATTTAAATTTATCGCCCCGCTGTCAGATTTTTCAATTTCTATTATGTCAAACACAGACACCGGGTCAAATATTGAATCTATAAAGTGATAGCCGTCTTTGGGGTCTTTTCCGGTAATGCCAAGCGAAAGGTTCACCTTTGCCGGCGAAAGGTATGTGGTCACTTTATTACCTTTAAATTTTCTATCCTGCTTTTTATCGCGTCCGGATTTTCATGGCCGCTTTCCAGCGCGCCGGTATACGCCTTTATTGCCTTGTCTGTTTCCTTAAGCGCCGCGTAAGCGTCGCCTAAGTGTTCGTATATTACAGGGTCGGCTTTTTCGCGTTCTTTAATAACTGACGCCTGCGCCTCTTCAAGCTTTTGGGCTGACTCTTTATACATTCCCTTTTTAAAATAAGCCCATCCCAGGCTGTCCATATAAAACCCGTTTTCTTTGTCCAGTTCCAGCGCTTTATTTATAAGCTCCAGCGCTTTATCAAGTTTTTCGCCGCGCTCCGCGTAGGTGTAGCCAATGTAATTATACGGGTCCGGGTTTTTGGGGTTGATTTTAATTATGCGTTCAAACGCAGCCATTGCCCTGTCGTAATCTTTCATCTTGTCATAGACATAGCCAAGGTTAAAGTTAAGCTTTTCTGAATCCGCGAATTTTTCAAGGCCGCTTTTATAAACATCAGCGGCTTTATCGTACTGCTTATTGTCCGCGTATGACGCGGCAAGAAGAAGGTAATATTCCTCATTGTCCGGATTTTCCGCAAGCAGTTTTTCAAACATTGTTATCGCTTCGGGAAGCCTTTTCTGCTCCGCGTATATGTACCCTATGTGATAGTAAGCGTTAATGTATTTAGCGTCAATTTTTATAATTTCATCAAACTTTTCAAGCGCTTTGTCATAATTTTTCTTTTTTTCATAAATAAGCGCAAGCTGATATTTGTTAATAATGCTGTCTTCTCTTAAGGTTTCAACCTTTTCAAAAGCCGATATGGCTTGACTATCTTTTTCCTGCGCCGCGTATATAACGCCTTTGGCGTAAATCGCGTCCGCGCTGTCAGGGGTTATTTTAAGTATAGAATCATAAATCTTAAGCGCGTCTTCGTAATTGCCGGCCCTGAAATGTATTTCCGCCATTAAAGTCATTATATCCGTGTCACCCGGCGAGCGTTTAAGGTAATCACCGTACGCCGCAAGCGCGGATGCCGTATTGCCCTTTATTTCATGCGCCTTGGCAAGCGCGTCATACGCCTTTAAATAATCCGGGTCAGCCTTTGTTGATTTTTCAAGGTATTCAACCGCTTTTTC
>JAKQNO010000065.1 GCA_029565735.1 bacterium | reverse complement strand
CGCCTGACTGCCCTGCATTATCCTGACTTTAATTAATCCGAACATTCGCCCTCTCCATTATAAGTCAAATCCGCAGTAGCTTAAGTTAAAACTTTTATTGCACAGCGGAAAATCAGATATCCCGTTGCCGCGCACGGCCAGCGCCAGCGCAAGCCAGTTATTAAAAGACGGGTCCTTAATTTTATAACGTTCAATTTTTCCCTCTTTATCGGTTATAACGCAGTGCGAAATTTCCCCGCGCCACCCTTCGGTTAAGGATACAACAAACATAGACGGCTGCTGCGGCTTCATGTCAGCAATCAGATTCGTATTTCGGTTATAGTCCATAAGCTCCCTTATAAGTTTAAACGACTGCTTAATTTCCACGTACCTTAAATAGGCGCGCGCGAACACATCGCCGCTTTTCATCCCCCTTTTATGCACGGGAACGTGGGTATAAGCGCCAAAGGGGTGGTCGGCGCGGCAGTCAACTTCATAACCGGACGCCCTTGCGGCCATGCCTGTCATTCCAATTTCTTCCGCTGTTTTTTTATCAACCGTTCCGGTTGTCTGCATCCTTGAAAGCACGCTTGAAGCTTCAAACATAACCGAACACATTAAATCAATCTTTTTTTCATTCACGTCAAGCGTATTGTTAATCTGTTCCTGCATATCCCCGTCTATTCCAAATACAACGCCGCCCGGCCTTATAATCCCCCTGCCGAACCTGCTTCCGCATATTGCAAGCGATGTATTGATAATCATTGTCCTGATGGCGCCGAACACCGCGTTGCCCGGAAGGTAGGCAATATCGCCGGCAAGCGCGGATAAATCCCCAAGATGCACCCCTGCTCTTTCAAGTTCAAGCATTACCGCCCTTATCGCTTCCGCGCTGTCCGATACCTGTGTCCCCGCTAAGGCCTCTTTGGCCCTGCAGTACGCAATCGAATGGCCTATTACCGTATCCCCGGCTATGGATTCGGACAAAAACACGGAATCTTTTTCTTTCATCAGTTTTTCAACGCCGCGGTGCTGGTATCCAAGCTGAATTTCAAGGTGGTGCACCTTCTCGCCCGTGCACATAAACCTGAAATGCCCGGGTTCAATAACGCCTGCGTGCACCGGCCCGACCGCCACTTCATGAACCTGATTTCCTTCCATTATGAAAAACGGATACTCTTCCATTTTTAAATTTTTATCAGCGGCGTTTTCCGGATACCTTACAGGTTTAAGCCATGGATGGCCTTCGGGAATTATTCCGAATTCCTCGTAAATTTCCCTTTCAAAAAGCTGGGCGGATAAAAAGTGCTGAGCAATTGAAGGATACGAACCGCCTTCTTTGACAAGGGCTGACGACACATATAAATAAGAAATTTCATCATCCGCAAGCACCGAATATATCCTGACGCCCGCGCCTTCACGGTTTCCGAAAAGGCTTACTATGCGCTTTTGGTCATTGCACATGCGCGCCGTTTCCGCTGACAGCTTTTCCGGAGTAATATCCGGTATCATCTCTCTTTTTACCGCAGTTTCATTTTTAATGCGCAGAAAATTCATCCTTGTTTCCCCTTACATGCAGTCAATTGCGTTTTTAAAAATATCGGTTAAAAACTGCGGCATTATAAGCGCCGCGCCTATAGCCGCAGCCAGAAGAAGTATCACAGGCGCGTAAAGCATAAAAGGCAGTTTGACATTTTCTTCCGGAGATTCGTCTTTGCCGTACGCGATAAAAAATACCGTCTTGGCCATCCCGTAAACCACAAAAGCGATAAGCAGAAGAAAAACCGCCGCGCCTGCAGCGTAAAGCCCGCCCTTTTTGAGCATTTCCGCTACAATCAGATATTCGCTTAAAAAAGAAGGCGATGGCGGCACGGCCGAGAGCGCCGCGAAAAGAATCAAAAACAGCCATCCAAGCAGCGGATTTTTTCTTAAAAGCCCGCCTGTTTTGGCCGTAACTCCCGTGTGGTAGATTTTAAGCATATTTCCCGCTGTCATGAAGAAAGCAGATTTTAAAAACGAATGCGAAAAAGCATGAATTAGCGCGGCTATTGCCCCAAGCCCGCCTGTGGCCGCGCCTATTGCCATAATGCCCATATTTTCTATGGATGAATACGCCATCATCCTTTTATAATTTTTTACCCGCGATACAAACACGGCTGCCACAATAAGCGAAAAGAAACCCATAACCAGTATAAGTGCGGACGCAAAAGATTCATAACCGGCAAGCTTCATAATCTTAAAGACGCGCATAATTCCAAGCATTGCCGTATTTAACAGCGCGCCTGACAGCATCGCGGAAACCGGCGAAGGCGCCTCTGAATGCGCGTCAGGCAGCCACGCATGCACCGGCGCAAGGCCCGCCTTAGTGCCAAACCCGGTCAGTATAAATACAAAGGCTATTTTAAGCCAGAATCCGTCAATAACGGCGGCGTTTTGCCGCATATCGGAATAGAAAAGCGTGCCTTCTTTTCCGGTTGCCAGCGACAAAAACACTATGCCGATAAAAGCAAGCGATATGCCGATAGAACAGATAAAAATATACTTCCACGACGCTTCCAGTGAATTTTTTGTGCCCGAATAATATATAAGGTAAGTGCTGGCAAGCGTTGTGGCTTCAATAAAAACCCAAGCCAGCGCCAGGTGCGCGCTCATAATGAAAGCTGCCATAGAGCCGGCGAATATCACGACAGCCGCGGAATATCTGGCATGGCTTTGTTCGGATTCGCGTTCTTTAGGCGGATAACTGAAGTTATACAGCATGGCCGCAAAAAAGACGCAGGACATTATGCATAAAAACAGCTTTCCCAACCCGTCAATTTCAATATACGGGCTTAACATACCGGGGCCGGTTTTTGCCGCAAACGCGCCGTATAAAAATCCCGCGGAATAAAGGATTAAAAGCGTGTTGTTTAAAACCCTGCTGCGCGAGAAAAAAATAAGCGCGGCAAAGGGAACTGTTGCAAGCAGGATAATTTCGGCCATATCAGTCCTTCAGTTCAGAGAGGCTTTTTACGTCCATTTCATCAAACGCCTCATTGATTTTTGTCGCAAACAGCCCAAGTATGAAAACAGCCGCAAAAATATCAAGCAGCACGCCAAGGTTCACAATCATGGGCATTTCCTTTATTACGGAAAGGGTAAGAAGAAATATCCCGTTTTCCATCATTATGTAGCACATTACGTGAGTGATAAGTTTTTTTCTTGTCATTATTAGAAACATCCCGGATATTATAACCGAAACCGCCACGCCAAAATAAACCGGCCTTAAGTTCTGCATCTGGTCTATCACCCAGAAAGATATAAAAATTCCCGCGGCAAACATTAAGCTTGTAAATATCAGCGAATAAAAATACGGGATATAGGGCTCCACTTCCCTGAAAATTCCGTTTTTTCTGACTATCCTTGTCATAAACACAGGAATGATTATGGCTTTAAATACAAGCGTTTCGGCCGCAAGAAAAGCAAGCGAAATATAGTCGGTCCAGGTGTGGTTTCCAAGCACAATTAAAAATAAAAGTACGCCCTGAAAAGAAAGGGTCTTTATATAGCTTTCCACCCTTGTGCTGGATGAAGCGTATATCATGGTAACGCCAAAAAGCAGTATAAGAAAATTTGTCATTTAAGCCCCCCGAATATCACAAGCACGGCAATTGAAAGGACAGCCACGGCAATTGACGCCGTTAAAAGAAGAAACTGCGGCACATGTGTCATCCTCAGCCTGGCAAACATGGATTCAATGCACCCGGTCGCGATTGCCGCGGTTATTATTATAAGAAGAGTAATTGCCAGCGAAATGCCGGCGCCCGTTGCCGGGTCTATTATGATTCCGGAAATTAAAACCGAAAACATTGTCATTTTAAGCCACGAAGCGTAATTTATAAGCGCCATGTCAGGGCCGGAATTGTCCAGCACCATTACTTCGTGTATCATTGTAAGTTCCAGGTGGGTGTTGGGGTCATCCACAGGCACCCTGCACCCTTCTGTAAGAAGCGTGACATACAAAGAAGCGGAGCAAAGTATAATTATTGCCGTCATCAGGGGTTCGCCTGTCCTTATAAAATTCATTATTCCGGAGAAAGAAAGGTGGCCGGAAAAAGCGGAAAGGGATGCGAAAATTATGAAAAAAGAAGGTTCCACAAGGGCGGAAAAAAACGCTTCACGGCTTGCGCCCATTCCTTCAAAACTGCTTCCGGTTTCCATTGATGAAGCTATCATAAAAAATTTTCCCAAAGCCAGTATGTACGCAAAAAATATGAAGTCCCCTCCAAACGAAAATAAAGAGCCGCTTCCTGATACCGGAACCACCAATGACGCAATAAGCGCGGCTGCCGCGCCCGCGACAGGTGCTGCGGCAAAAATTCCGCCCGAGGTTACGCTGATAACCCTTCCCTTTTTAAGGAATTTTACAAAATCAAAAAACGGCTGCAGCAAAGGGGGGCCCTGCCTGCCGGCCCAGAAAGATTTTACATTGTTAATAATGCCGGCAAAGATAAACGGCATCAATAAAAATACAGCGGAGTAAATTAATATTTTCATTTTACTTCACCGCCATGGCGTATACGAAAGCCGCCAGAAGAAAAATAAGCCCGTAAAGGATATAATGCTGCATATTGCCGCTTTGCACGTTCGCTAAAGAGCCGAAAAAACGGCCCGTAAACCTGTTTATGCACGCGGCAAAGAATGATTCAATCACGTCAGAAAGGCCGCTTCCATAAAAAGCTTTTTTTGGAAGAACCCCTTTTGGTTTTTCCAGGTCTTCATATTTGCCCGTGACGGAGCGCGAAACCGCGCTTAAAGGTTCAGAGAAAGAATCAGCCGTGTACTGCACCCTTGCGCTGCTTTTCTGATAACCGCACCCCCAAGTTTCGGAGCTTTCATCCTTTTTACCGCGAAGGCTGATTTTTCTTATCAGGTAAACTGCGGCTATAACGGACGCGCCCAGCGCCAGTACAAAAGATATGGATTTTAACAGCCCCTGTATCACGGCAAAGGCATCGGCGGTGTGTGCGCCGTCTAAAAGATAAGAAACGGGCGCGGATACGGCCTTAAAGAAATACTGCGGCAGAACGCCGCCCGCAAGGCACATAAAAGCCAGAAAATACATTGCAGCAAGGGACAAACCGTTTGTTTCTGACGCGGCGTCTGTTTTTTCCGAACGCGATGAACCTGAAAATATAACTGAATAAAGCCTTGTAAACGCTATTATGGCAAGCCCGCCCGTAAGCGATACGGCTCCGGCGGACATTATGGCGGCCGTAAAAAGAACCGGCCCGTTTGTTTTGGCGCCTGTTATTATGCCTGCGTAAATTAAAAATTCGCTGATAAAACCGCTAAAAAACGGCATCGCGGTTATTGCCAGCGCGCCGCAGAAGAAAAGATATGCCGTTGCTTTCATCTTTTTGGACAGGCCGCCAAGTTCTTCTATATTGCGAGTGTGCGTGTTCTGATACACCGCGCCCGCGCCGAAGAAAAGCAGTTCCTTAAAGAAAGAATGAAACAGGGCGTGCAGAAAAGCGCCCGCGAACATAAAAACAGCCGCGTACACATTGCCGTAATTTTTAAAGATGAATCCAAGTGAGAATCCCGCCATAATAATTCCGATATTTTCAACGCTTGAATACGCAAGTATTTTTTTCATGTCGCTTTCGCCGGCCGCGTATATTATTCCAAGCACGGCACTTATCACGGAAAGCGCAAGCATGATATAACATATCCGCAGTTCCGGAAAACCCGTAATGGAAACCGCAAGCAGTATCCCAAAAATCCCCATCTTTATCATAATCCCTGACATCATACCGGACACATGGCTTGGTGCGGCAGGATGGGCGCGCGGAAGCCATGTATGAAAAGGCATTAAACCCGCCTTAACGGCAAAACCCGCGGCTAAAAGCAGAAAGATTATACCCGCGGTTTTTTCGTCGCCCCTTACCATCACGGAAATCGCGCCGATGTCAAATGAACCCGCCTTAAGCGCGCCTATTACAAAACCCGCGCCTATTAAAAAAGCGCCTATATGCATTATAATGAAATAATTAATCCCGGCTTTAAAAACATCTTCCTTTTCCCCTTCAAACATGACAAGAAAGAACGAAGCCAGCGACATTAATTCCCACGCCATCATGAAAGCAAACACATTCCTGCACATCACAAGCGCAAGCATGGAAGATATAAGAAGCGATATTAAAACATAATGCCCCTTTATGCCCTTATTTGCCGAATAGCCTTTCAGATGGCCTTCGGCATACAGCATTCCGGCGGCGCCTGACACGGTTATTATAAGGGCGAAAAATGCGGAAACCGGATTTAATGCAAATTTAAAATCCCCAAAAAGAGGCGGCCCTGAAAACGTCATGCTTTCCAGGGAGCCTGAAAACAGAAAAGGCAGAAGCCCCAGAAGAGAAAAAACAGCCCCCGCGAATAAAACCGCAAGATAAGCGGGTGATTTAAATTTTGAAGGCAGTATTGACGGAATAAATCCGGCGCACAAAAAAAGGATAATTCCGGCGGTATAATTATGCATTTTTTCTTTCCGTGACCGCCTTTTGCTCCAGTTTTTTTATGGCCTCTGTTATTTCTTCGGCGCTTTTCCTTTCCTTTAATACGGATATAAATTCCTTCTGCTGGCACAGGTACATAAGCCTTGCAAGCGATTCAAG
>JAKQNO010000012.1 GCA_029565735.1 bacterium | reverse complement strand
ATTTATAAGGCGTTTATGACTCCAAGGTTTATACTGCGGCAGCTTCTGGCCGTGCGTTCCTGGGCGGACCTGGCATTTATATTTAAAGCGGGAAAAGCGGTAATAGGGCATATCATGGACTTTATGAAGATAAGGAAATAGTAATGAAAAAGGAACAATTTCCTTTTGTATCGGTAATAACGCCGACGTATAATTCCGCGAAAGTTATCGGGCTGTGCCTGCAGGCTATAGCGGAACAGGACTATCCAAAAAATAAACTTGAAGTGGTAATTGCCGATGCGGGCTCTTCTGATGATACTCTTAAAATTGTAAGAACTTTTTCAAAAAAACTAAAAATAAATATCTGTAAAAACCCGCTGCAGACAGGCGAAGCCGGAAAAGCGGTTGGGGTGGACAAGGCAAAAGGGGAGATTCTTGCGCTTATTGACAGCGATAATATAATAACCGGCACGGATTTTTTAAGGCGTATGACGGCTCCTTTTGTTGAAGATAAAAATATTACAGGAACAGAGCCGCTTTATTTTGTTTACAGGGAAAACGATACCGCGCTTACCAAATATTTTGCGGCTGCCGGGATAAATGACCCGCTTTGCCTTTTTATCGGCAATTATGACCGTTACAGTTATGTGACGGGAAAGTGGACAAGCCTTGAATTAAAAACAGAAGAAAAAAAAGATTATATAAAGATACACCTTGAAACGGCAAAGATGCCGACTATCGGGGCTAACGGAACGTTTATCAGGAAAACGGATATAAAAAAAATAAAATACAAACCTTACCTTTTTGATATTGACGCAATTTATGAAATGGTATTAAAGGGGCGGGACAAATTTGTAAAAGTAAAGACAGGTATAGTGCATATTTATTCGCCGACAATGGCATCTTTTATAAAAAAACAGCAGCGAAGAATCAGCGATTTTTTGTATTTTAACAGCGCCAGCCAAAGAAGTTATCCGTGGAAGTCATTCCCTGTTAAGGGGATAATGCTGTTTTCTTTAAGCTGCGTGACGGTAATTCCCCTTATAATACAGGCTTTTCTTGGATTTATCCGTAAACCCGCCTTGTTCTGGGTGTTTCATCCTTTGGTATGTGAAATTACTTTTGTTATATATGTTTATCACTTTATTATGGCAAAAGTGTTTAAAAAGACAAAGATGAAAGACAGGAAAAACTGGTAGCAAAAAGCCTGTTTTTATGTTGACAATATCAGGCGCTTTTATTATAATTCTTGGACGTTTTGATTAAGTCTTATTTGTTATTGTATTTTTATTATTTTTACATCAACCGAATATAGGTGCCGAGATAGCTCAGTCGGTGCCATTATGGCTTTGCCAAATGGCGAAACGATAGGAAGATAAGGCCTTGATTTTTAATTTGCTCGCTGCGCGTTTTAGAGCTTCGCTCTTTATTCTTGCAGAAACAGTGTTTTTATTTTACATCAACCGAATATAGGTGCCGAGATAGCTCAGTCGGTAGAGCGACAGACTGAAAATCTGTGCGTCGGCGGTTCAATTCCGTCTCTCGGCACCATTTAAGTATTGATTGCTTTGCCGATGTAGCTCAGTGGTAGAGCAACTGATTCGTAATCAGTAGGTCACCGGTTCAATCCCGGTCATCGGCTCCATTAGTATAAAATGATTGAAAAATTTTCGCGTAATATCGCGAAGCAAAAGTGTTCAAGGAGGTTTTTTGCATGTCGGTTATTTTAAGGTTGAAAAGAATGGGAAGGGCCAACAGCGCTTTCTACAGGATAGTTGCTATTGATGAAAGGCGTTCGGCAAAAGGCGGAGAATACATTGAGGAACTTGGTTTTTATAATCCCACAAAAAATCCTCCCCTGGTAAAGCTTGAAAAAGAAGCCACTGAAAAATGGGTTAAAAATGGTGCAAAGATAACACCCGCGGTAAAGGGCATTTTCAGGGAAATGGGCATTTATAAAGAAATGCTTCCCGCAAAACCCGTAAAAAAGAAGAAGGCAAAGAAAACAAAGGAAAAGAAAGCGGCAAAATAAATGAAAGAACTTCTTAAATACGCGGGCTCTTTACTTGTAACAGAAAAGGACAGGCTTGCGGTTAAGGAGATTAACGATATGACCGGCAGGCTTGAAAAGTGCGTTATATCGGTGGCTCCCGCAGATATCAAACATATTATCGGCAGGGAAGGCAGGACCATAAAGGCGTTAAGAAGCTTGTTAAGCATAGCGGCGGCAAATAAAGGCATTAAGAAAAAAATACCGCTTGAAATAATAAACGAATGATGGAAATAAATGTTCTTACGATTTTTCCCGAAGTCTTTGAAAAGGCGCTGAATTTCAGCATCCTGAAAAGGGCCGGTGAAAAACAAAAGGTAAAGTTCAAAACGGTTAACATCCGCGATTTTGCGGAGGATAAGCACAAGATGACCGACGACACGCCGTATGGCGGCGAAGGCGGCATGATCATGAAGGTGGAGCCGATTCACAAAGCGCTGTTAAGCGTGAAGGGTGAAGGCAAAACCGGAAAAGTGCTTTTAATGAGCGCGTCCGGACGCAGGCTTACGCAGGAAAAATTAAGGGAATATGCAAAGCTGGATTCCCTGACTTTGGTATGCGGAAGGTATGAAGGCGTGGACGAACGGGTGCTTAACTACATTGATGAAGAAATTTGCATAGGAGACTATATATTAAGCGGCGGCGAATTTGCCTCGCTTGTTATAATAGAAGGAGTGGTAAGGCTGCTGCCTGATGTGCTTGGCAATGAAGAGTCCGCGGTTCATGAATCCTTTGAAAAAGGGATACTTGATTTTCCGCAGTACACGAAGCCAAGGGAATATATGGGGCTGCAGGTGCCCGAAGAACTTATTTCAGGCAATCACGAACTGATAAAAAAATTCAGAAGGCGGCAGGCGCTGTTAAAGACCCAAAAAAATAGGCCGGAGCTGCTGGAGAAAATACAACTGTCCGATGAAGACAGAAAATTCTTGAAAGGGTAAAGGAGTACGGAAAATGGCGACAAAAATTAAGGAAATTGTTGAAAAACAATATAAGAAGAAAGGTGTTGATTTTGGCAAGATATCCGTGGGAAGCACGGTAAGGGTCAACACAAAGATTAAAGAAGGAAACAAGGAAAGGATACAGGCGTTTGAAGGCGTTGTAATAGCCAAAAAGGGAACCGGTTTAAACGCTATGTTTACAGTAAGAAAGATATCTTTTGGCGCAATCGGCGTTGAAAGGACATTCCCCATTAACACTCCAAGCATTGACAGCATTAAGGTGCTTAAAGAAGGAAAGGCAAACAGGGCAAAACTGTATTATATAAGGGAATCTTTCGGAAGAAAGGCAAAGAAAGAAAACAGAAGGTTTGACACCGGAGCGGGCGCGTCCGCGGAGATGCGCGAAGAAGTTCAGGCGCCGGCAGAAGCGCCTAAAGAAGAAAAAAAATAACGCAAGCCATATGATTCAAGGCGGCAGGCTTAACAGCCTGCCGCCTTTTTTTTTTACCCGCCAGCCCGCCGGCGCTGACTTTCGTGTTATAATGTAAACGAAATTTATTAATAATGCGTCAAAGATGTATAACAAAAAGGAGGCATTTATGAAAAATACCGGGAAAATAATTCTTTTGGCCCTTGCTGCCGCGGGTATTATGGGCGCGGGCTGCACTGTTTACGTAACCGACGAACCTTATGCTTATTCCTATACTGACAGGTATTATACTTCATATAATACGGTCAATACTGTACCGGCAGCCGTTACGCCTGTTCCCACGGCACAGTCCGTTGTAAACACAGTTAACGTCACAAATGTCACCAATGTTACAAACATAAATGTTGAAATAGAAATCAGGCAGGAAGGCAATAACACGGCTTTTTACAGGGGTAAAGACCGCATTGCGATATGGAGCCCCGGCCCCGGCGGAACCATAATTAAAAGCGGAGAAAAGATTACAGGTACGGTCCGCAAGTATAACAGGAAAGGTGTAATAATAGAAAAGTCGGACTATAAGGACAATCTGAAACACGGAATATTCAAAACATACGATGACAGGGGCAACCTTAAAAGCAAAACAACATACATAAATGACCGCCAGGACGGCGCTTATTATTCATATTATGAAAACGGAAGGGTAGAAAATAACGGATACTACAGAGGCGGCAAAAAACAGGGTGTGTTTAAATCATATTACTCTGACGGCAGAGTTAAGCTTATTGATGAATATGATATGGATATCAGAAACGGTAAATATATGCGTTATGATAAGGACGGAAACCTTAAAGAACAGATAAGGTACATAAAAGGAAAACCGGAACAGCCGCCGATTGTACCTTCAAACACAGCTACGGCAACAGCCACTGCTGTTGTAGTAAACACCCCGGCTGCAATGGTTACCGTGATTTATATAAAAGAAGTTGTTGTGACGGCAACACCTTCCGCCACGAATATTCCGGCTGCTACAGCCACGGCCGTGGTAACGCAGGCATCCACTGCGGTTCCTGAAAATACTACTGCGCCAACTGCGGTATCAACGCCGGCTGCGGAAAATACTCCGGCGGTAAATAAGCAGAAGGAGAAAGACAATAATGGAAATCATTTTGGTGACAAGCGCCACGCGGACGGATGGGAAGATTATAAAAGAATGAAAGAGGAACAGGCGAAGAATAAGGATGATGTTAAGGGTAAGGAAATAGATAAGCACGAAAATGCAAAGGATAAAGAAACAGAAAACGGCAAAGATGACAAAAACAGCCAAGATAAATTGCGCGGTAAATATAAAAATAATAAATAATTAATACCCCCCCCTGAAAAGGGGGGTTATCTTATTGACAAAATTTAAACGTATAAGTATAATTCAAAAAACAGGAAGCAATAGTTTAAATAAACTGCCGGGGGTAACAACTTATGAAAATAGGCCAGAGGGTAATGGTAAAGAACCTTGATTTTATGGATTCAGAAGACAGTTTAAAAAGGCCCAAAAGCCTTATAGGCAAAGAAGGGACTATAAGCGATATATATCTTGGCGTGTTTAAAGTTGATATTGACGACAAAACTTTAAGTTTTGACGGCAGGGAACTTCAGCTTAACGAACATGTAACGGTTGTCAAGGCTGAATGGGTTTTTGTTTCCTGGCAGAAAAACGGGAAATCAGTTTACAATACAAAAGAAGGAGACCCGCTTTTTGTGGGAGATTTCCACCACGGAACAGGTTTTAAGGGTCAAATAGAGCTTACTGACGAGGAAATTTTCAGGATAAACGAAGCCGCGAAAAAAGGCATTGCGCCGGTTTTTGATTTAAGGATAGAAAAAAGCGATAAAAGAAACAACAGAAGATAAAGTTTTAAATATAAGTATAAAAAAACATGGGCTAAATGCCCATGTTTTTTTATATAACTGTTTTAACGTAAAAATAAAAAACGGAGACTGACTGACATGGAAGACATTAAACTGCCTAAAGGTTTTGTTTTTGGAACGGCCACATCATCTTATCAGATAGAAGGCGCCTGGAATGAAGACGGCAAAGGCGAATCAATCTGGGACGAATTCTGCCGCAGAAAGGGCGCAATTGCCAACGGGGAAGACGGAACAACAGCCTGCGACCATTATCACAGGTATAAAGAAGACATAGCTCTGATGAAAAAACTTAATGTAATGTCGTACAGGTTTTCCATTTCCTGGCCAAGGATATTTCCTGACGGTTACGGTAAAGTCAATGAAAAGGGAGCAGCTTTTTATGACAGTCTGATAGACGAACTTATAAAAAACGGTATTGAACCAAGCATCACGCTGTACCACTGGGATCTTCCGCTTAAGTTTCACGAAGAAGGCGGCTGGTTAAAAAGGGAAAGCGCCGATATTTTCGCGGATTACGCAAAGTACTGCTTTAAGCGTTATGGAGGCAGGGTAAAAATGTGGGCGACATTCAATGAAATGTATGTGGCGGCGCACCTTGGTTATGAGAGCGGAAAATTCGCACCCGGCATTCAAGACCCAAAAAAAGCCATGCAGGCGGCGCATCATATGCATCTGGCGCACGCGAAAGCGGTAAAGGCGTTCCGGCAGTCGGGCATTAAGGGGCAAATAGGAATAGTTCACTGCATGTCGCCTGTGTATGATATGGATAAAACAAACCGCTCCGCGGAAAACGCGCGAAAGGTTGACGGAATATGGAACAGGTGGTTCACTGATCCTTCTTTTAAAGGAAGCTATCCGGAAGATATAATGGAAATGAGAAAACGGCAGGGCACGGCGCCGGAAATTCTTCCGGGGGATATGGAACTTATTAAAGAAAACCGCGCTGATTTCTTCGGCGTGAACTTTTATTTCCGTTTCAGGGTGTACGACTGTGATTCGGATGAGTTTAACTGGATGAATTGCGTAAACAGCAGGCCGGTTGAAGGCGCCAAAATTACGGAAATGGGATGGGAAGTTTTTCCTGAAGGTTTGTTTACGCTTTTAAAAAATATAGACAGCCAATACGGGAAGATTCCGGTTTATATTATGGAAAACGGAATGGCCGCAAAGGATATCGAGGGGCCAAACGGAGAAGTTGCTGATGACGGCAGGGTTGAATATATTAAAGGCCATTTATTGGCGTGTTCTGACGCGATAAAAGCCGGGTGCAACCTGAAAGGTTATTACTACTGGTCTTTTATGGATAATTTTGAATGGACTTCCGGTTATTCAAAAAGATTTGGTATAATAAGGGTGGATTACAAAACGCAGAAAAGGACAATAAAGAAAAGCGGGCAGTGGTACGGCGATTTTATAGCCCTGCATAAAAAAACGGCGGTGTGATATGAAAAAAACAGCTGCTGTATTAACGGCGGTTATTATTATGTTATTAACAGGATGCGCAACTGCGGATAAACGCGCCACTTCCGGACAGCAGTTATTGGGCGCGGTTATCGTGACAGGCGCTGTCGCGGGCGGGGCTGTTGCGGGCACAAACACGGCTGACGCGAATAAAATGTCAGATACTCAGGCGGTTTTAACAGGCGCGGGATTTTCAGTTCTTGCCGGCGCCGCGGCAGGGTTTATTTATGATTTTATCCTTAACGCCGCCGGATTAAAAGAAGATATTCCAAAAACGGCAGCAGAGGAAAACACGGAACAAACTCCTGATTTTATGCTTCAGAAGCGGTAATAGGCGGCTGTCCGCTTGGGCTGACCTTTTTGCTTTTTATCGCCAGCCAAATCCCGAAGGGCGCAAGCGATATTACAAAAATAACGGCTTTTATCCCGTAGGCCGGCATATGCCGGATTAAAAACATAAAAAGCAGCATCATTAGAATTCTGCCTGCCGCTATGGGCAGGTCGCGCGCCACAAGGTATTCCATTTTTCTTTTTCCTTCAGGGTCGTTTTCGGAAATTACATCCATTGAATACGCGGAGATTGGTATCCTTATTAAATTATCGCCTATCGGAAATAAAAGCCCCTGTATTATAAGGAATACAAAGTCAATTTTTATAAGCAATATCAGGGACGCCGCGAACTGTATCACCGCTCCGTACAATATAAGGTTTTCCCTCTGCGAAGGTTTGGAAATTTTTCCAAGAAGGTAAGCGGTGGTGATTGAAACGGCGGAAAATAGAATAGTGGCCCTGCCGAATGTAAATTCACTGTCTGTTACTTTTACAAGAAGAATCGCGAATAAAAACATGGTAATCGCGTCCCGGGCCGCAAGAAAAAAATACGCGATAAGGACACCGCGCCATCTTTTATCCCGCGTGAATATAAGGTCGCTGATTTTATACGGGTGGTCAACAGGCTCTGACCTTAAGCTTGACGACATAATTATCGCGCTTATGAAAAGAAGCGAGGAAGCGGCGAATATAAAGTAATATCCGTTGTAGCCGCCAAGTTTTACTATCATGAAGCCGGCAATGGGAGGCGCCAGAAGGGAAGTCACGCCCGACGCCACGGATGTTATGGAATAAAATTTGTCCCTGTTTTCCGGGCTTGTGTAGTCAAAAGTAAGCACATGGTATCCAAACCAGTAAAATCCCATTGCAAGCCCCTTTAATGCTCCAAGCAGTATAAGGTAATCCGTGACTTTCTGGTTTAAAAGAAGCACGCACAGGTAAAACGCGGTATAAAAGATTATGCCTATCCTGTAAACTGATACCCGGTCCAGTTTTCGGGCTATGAAACCGTTGGCGTAAAAAATAAAGGGGACCACGGCATATGTGGCAAGCATATACAGCGATAAAGACGCGTAGTTGTTTTTAAGCCTCCAGATATAGATGTTGACAAATACATCCGAAAGCACAATGGCGACAGTAAAAAGGACGGTTATACCTATAAGCCTGTTTAAGCGTATCTTTTTTTCCATAATGAAGGCATTATATAATATGAATGCCTGGTTATCAATAAATATGTGGGAAGTAAGCCCGGTAACAGGCGAAAAATGTCCGTTTTTTGCTTATATTTAAGGCGTTTTTTGGTATAAACGTTTAAATGAAACATTTAAAGATTTTTTTCTGTAACCGCAAAGTGATAATGTCCTAAATATGCAAAATAGAAATGTCCTATTCCTGGAGATGGTAGCATAGAAATACGGAGGTGCGCCATGACCAGAAAGGACAAAAAATTAATGAGCATAAATGAGGTAAAGAAATATGA
>JAKQNO010000004.1 GCA_029565735.1 bacterium | reverse complement strand
CTCTTCCGGCGGCGGGGCTGATATTCATTATAAAATGGGCGTCATTCATATGGAAAAAAATGAAACCGATAACGCTGAAAAAGAATTTCAAAAAGCCCTTAATCTGGATTCAAAACACGCCCTAAGCCATATCTGCCTTGCTGAAATTTACTTTAATAAAAACCGTTTTGAAGATTCGCAAAAACACCTTGAAAGCGCGCTGAATATTCTTCCCAATGACGCCTTAATTAACTTTAAAGCTGCTAAGCTTCTTATAAAAGAAAAAAATTACGCGCAGGCGGAACAACACCTTAACAAAACGGTCTCGGCGGATCCCTCCAATTTACAGGCGCGCTTTGACCTTGCGGTATGCCTTAAAAATATCGGCAAACTGGACAAAGCCTCCGACTTACTTGAAAAACTTACACATGAAGCGCCGCTTATTCCGCAATACCACTCATTTTTAGGTAGTGTATTAATAGAAACCAATAACAATGCCGCCGCACTGAAAGCTTTTGAAAAGGCGCTTGCGCTTGCGCCTGACGACCCGCAGATGATTACAAACATCGCGGACCTTAGTTTCGCGGAAGGCAATTATGAAAACGCCTGTGATAAATATCAGATGCTGATAAAAAAGAATCCCGGTTTTATGCCGGCTTATTCAGGCCTTGCAAAAGCACAAAAAGGGCAGGGGCATTTTCTGCAGGCGGCTGAAACGCTGAACACGGCGCTGAGTTTTGCGGAAGAACGCATACCGCTTTTAAAAGAAATAGCAGCGGCATATACAAACGCCGGCAAATATGACGAAGCGGAACAAACCTACATTAAAATACTTCAGGAAAGACCCGAAGAGGCAAAATCAAGGTTTTCTTTGGCGACTGTATATTTTAACGAAAAGAAATACCCGCAGGCGCTTGAAAATTATGGTGCATATCTTAAAATAAAACCGGACGATTATAATTCCGGATATAATTATGCCATATGCCTTCAGGAACTTAAAAAAACTGATGAGGCTCTGGAACAGTTTAAACAGATGACAGAAAAAAATCCGGGCTTTGAGAAGGCATATACCGCGCTTGCGAAATTATCCCTGCGCCTTGCAAAATACGAAGATGCCGAAAACGCCGCAAAAAAAGCCGTCCAGATAAATAAGAACGACCATATGCACCATTATCTGCTTGCCCACATACTGCATGAACAGGTTAAATACGCGCCTGCCGAAGAAGCATACAAAGCGGCGCTGGCGCTTGCCCCAAAAAATGCGGAAATACTGTTTAATTTCGGTTTTCTCTATCACGAACAGGGCCAATATAAGGAAGCGGAAAAACTTTTTAAAACCGTTTTAGAAATCGACCCCTCATATCACACCAAAATAGAACAGAGGAAAAACAAATGAAATCAAAAATCGTTACAGTCTTACTGGTGTCCGCTATACTTTTATCCGCCTGCGCGGGGAAAAAGTTTTCAGCTGAACCATATAAAGAAATGCGTTTTGCCACTTTGCCCGCTTCGTCAGTGGTTTTTTTATCCGACAGGGGCATGCTTGCAGCTTCCTATCTTGACGGAACAATAAGGTCTCTTGATATAAATACAGGCAAAGCCGTGCTGAAAATGCCTGCCGGAAATCCCGTTGAAGCGCTTTCATACACGGGAAATAACGGCATACTTATTTCCGCAGACAGGGCAGGTTTTGTAAAACTATGGGAAATTAAAACAGGGCAGCTGATAAAATCCATAAAACTATCCGATACGGCTGCTTTTTCCTGCGCAGCAAATCCTGACGGAACGCTTTTTGCGGCTGCTTCAGGCGGAAAAGCCGCCATATACGTGACAAAAAACACAATAAAAATTAAAGAACTTAATACAGCGGCCAATATGCCATACAGGCAGGTTAATTTTTCCGGCGATAAAAAAAGATTCCTTGCGGCGGCCGGCGATACTATTAATATTTTTAATATATCCAAAAGCACAGGCCTGAAAAAATTTTTTATCCCGGAAAGCATCGATATAAAAAATGAACTGTCCATAAAAAACAACCATGCCATAAATTCAGCTGTTTTTTCCGGCGATTCCTCTTTAATCGCGGCAGCGGGGGACGGCGGCGTTCTGAACGTTTACAGGGCTGAAGACGGCTATAAGGTATGGTCAGACCCGTCTTTTAGCGGCGCTTTACGTGCTCTTGCATTTTCGCCGGGCTCTAAATATCTTGCGGCCGGCGACAATAGCGGCAGGCTGGTTTTTTATTCATCCAAAACAGGTGAAAAACTGGCTGAATTACAGGTTCCATCAGGTATTTACGGAACTGCTTTTTCTCCTTCAGGAAAACTCTTCGCGGCATCAACGTCCACAGGGGTTGTAAAAATATGGGAAACCCCCAAAGACGCTAAAAAAATAGTAATTGATTTTTCAGGTCTTAAAACAGTCCTGCTGTCGCTTCTTGCAGCTGCGGTTATTTTAGCCGTAATTTTTATCCGGTTAAGGCGGAAATGACAACAATGCGGAAAACCGCACTTTTACGCTTCACAAAAAATCGCGCCCATTATATAATTGTTTTTATCAAAGAATAAAGGAGCCTTATGGATTTATTGACAGCCACATTACAGGCAAACATACAGCGTTTCTTTAAAAACGGCATGCCTGTCGCCACCTGGCATTACAGCAGCGACGGCACCATTAAAAGGGAAGGCGAAAAAATATCCGGCGTTGTTCGCATGTACGGCGAAGGCGGCGCTTTGATGTCCGAAATGACATATAAACACAATGACTTAAACGGCCGTTTTTCTCTTTTTTCAGAAAACGGATTTCTTGAAGAAGAAGGAGAATTTAAAAACAACCAGCTTCACGGCGCTTACACGCAGTATTATCCTTCCGGAAAAATAAAACTACAGGGGACATACCACAGCGGGATGAAAAACGGGAATTTCAGGCTGTTTTATGAATCCGGAATAACCGAAGAGGAAGAGACGTACAAAAACGGCGCGCTTGACGGGAATTATTCATCCTTTTATCCGAACGGGGTTATTGAAACGCAGGCCATTTATAAAAAAGGCCGCCTGATAAAAATCACCCAGTTTGACACCAACGGCAGGATTAAAAACGAAGAAAAGTATTGAATGGCAACATTTTTCTGATTAACGTTACGGTGTCCCATCAGTTCGGCTTACGTCAGTCGTTTTTTATTTATAATCGCCGGCTTTTAAATTTAAACAATACGCTGATAGTCAATTAAACATAAGCTAATTTCATTGTCCAAATCATTATTAAATATTTGTTTACGCTTCTGCTTATCTGCCTCTAGCTTAATTCGCTGTTTTTCCAATAAACCCTTTAAAAATGAAAAATTTTATGTTATTATAATTTCAATTATAAACCGGAGGGCAGGATGATTACAAGGTTAGCCGCTTTTATAGTTACAGCAGTGCTGTTTTTCCCGGCATATGTAATGTCCGGGCTTTACGATAATGACGATGATATGATTCAGGTTGACGCCGTTGAAGAACAGAACACCGGCGGAATGCTTGATTCAACCATAGT
>JAKQNO010000135.1 GCA_029565735.1 bacterium | reverse complement strand
TCCGTCTTCGTGATTGTACCCTGCATGCCTTTTGCGCATATGGTTTACACATAAGGCATCCAGCGCGGCTATGCAGCAATGAACTGCGCTTATAGGAGCGGACATTATTTCGTTATTATCAAAGGCCCTTTTCGCGTTTTTCAGGCATTCTTCAGAACGCCTTAAAAAATTAACGTATAAATGTTTATCAACCTGCCTGAACTTGTAATTTTCCATCTCTATCCCCTCTTTTTTTACGAGTTTTATATTATTTTTATTCCCTTTTCAGCCTCTTTTATTACGTCCAAATTTTTCTTCATTTTATACTCATCCGCCGTAATCATATATGTCACCAGCGTGTTTCCAAAAGACCGCGAGATATAAGTTTCAAGCTTGTTCACAATATTTTCAAGTTCCTGAAGGTCTTTTTTTGAGCGTGCCACTATAAAAAGGTCTATATCGCTTTCCGGCTTGGATTTTCCGGAAGCAACTGAACCATAAATATAAGCCTTTTCAATAAGTTTCTCCGGAAGTTTTTCTTTAAATATATCCTTCATGTATTCAACAGGATTTTTAATGCCTTCAAGTGCCGAATAAACCAGCTTGAGCATTTTAACAGCGTAACTTTCTTCGTTCACACGGAAAAAATTCACATTCCCGGCCCTGCGGTGATGCATGGCATTCATAGCGCAGTAATTGTTTAATATCCTGCTGACAGTCATAACCGGCAGTTCTGCCTGGCGGGCAAGTTCCCCCGCTGTTATTTCTGTTTTTTGCCCCATTATCAGGGTGAAAAGTTTAAGTTTAACTCTGGAATTTATCAGTTCATAAGGCAGGGCATTTAAGTCCATAACCGCTCCTTTAACATTTATGTTATAAGTATAACAAAAATGTTAAACATGTCAATTATTTTCCGGATTTTATTACGCTGATATCTTATTGGACGAACATTACCCTATATATTCTTGTTTCGCTTATGCTTATCTGCTTATAGCTTAATTTGCTGTTATTGTATCTCCAAGCTGTCCCTGCTTCTTTCGCTCATTAATTCGCTTCATCGCAGGGATTTACGCTCGCTGGCTCGCTTCAACCGGTTTTAACCGTCCCTCCGTGCATCCGTCCCTCTGTCCCTCATTTTTTCTTTGTTTCCACCCATTCGTACACAACCGGTATTACAACAAGGGTTAAGAAAGTGGAAGTGATAAGCCCGCCTATAACCGCGATAGGCATAGACTGCGTCCTAAGCGCGCTTTCGCCGAAGCCTAAAGCCAGCGGAAGCATTCCGAATATCATGGCAAACGTGGTCATTAAAATAGGACGCAGCCTTACCGGGCCGGCGTGCAAAAGCGCGTCGCGCGCGGACATTCCTTCTCCGCGCATCTTGTTCGTAAAATCTATCAACAATATCCCGTTCTTTGCCACAAGGCCAAGCACCATTAAAAAACCTATCATGGCCATTATATCAAGCTGCTGGCCGGTGATAAGCAGCGCCAGGAAAGAGCCAATTATTGCAAGCGGCACTGAAAGCATAAGTATTAAAGGCTGCGTGAGCGAATTGTAAAGCGATGCAAGTATCATATACATAAAAAGAAGCGCAAGCAGCATTGCCTTTGCCATCTGCACAACAGTGTCTGTCATCTGCGTCGCCTGGCCGCCAAAAGAGTATTCATACCCTTCGGGAATGCTGACTTCTTTTTTAATCCTTTCGTTTAAGTCCCTTACAACGTCGCCAAGCGCAAATCCTTCCGCGATTCCGGCGGTGACTTTAATTATCCTTTTTTTGTCCTCCCTTTTTATTTCAACAGGGCCTGACCCGGATTCAAAACGCGCTATTGCCGACAGCGGTATTTTATTTCCCTTTGCGTCGGTTAACATTATGTCCTTTAAGGAATTTACATTTGTCTTATTGCCTTCTTCCATCTGCAGTATTATTCCGTACTCTTTATCGCCTTTCCTGTAGCGCGAAACCTCTTTGCCGTTTATAAGGATATTTAAAAGCATCCCGGTTTCATAAGTGGAAAAACCAAGCTTTGCCGCCTTTACCCTGTCTATCACAATGCTTATTTCCGGCATACCCGGCCTGGAAGAAGTATTAGGCCCGGACGCGCCCGGCGTTTCCAGCGCCGCTTTCTTAATGTCCATTGCTATTTTTTCCAGCACTTTTGGGTCTTCTCCGGTTACGTTGATGGTTATGGGGAATGAATCGCCGCCGCCTGACACAACAGTTGCCGCTCCGCTGTCTTCATTTGTAAGGTTAAGGCCGGGGCCGAAATTTTCATTGATATATTTCATGATTTCTTTGCTTACCACCGTTGTAGGCCTTCCTTTTTTATGCAGGCCGCAGAAAATCCTTCCGATATTATTTTCACCGTAGCCGGCAACGGTATAATAGGTATTTATGTCCTTTATTGTCTTTAAATATTCCTCTATCTGAAGCAGTTTTTTATCCACAACGTCAATTGTGGAACCGGGCTGCATTTCCATTGTCATTTCTATTTCCCTGTAATCGGAATTCGGAAGAAAGCTCATTCCTATGAACATCGCGGCGCCTATGCTTGCGCCGATAAGGCCGGTTACGGAAACAATTATTGTTTTTTTGTGGTTAAGGCACCATTCAAGGACATCTTTGTAAACTTCCTTAAAACTGTCGTAATATAAATTAAATTTTTGGTGGGTTTTATCAAAAATGCTTTTCTTTTTATCCGGGTCTTCTTTTTTCCACCAGTACGCCGAAAGCATGGGCGCCGTGGTAAAAGCATCCACAAGCGATATTGCAAGCGCGAAAGTTATGGTAAGCCCGAACTGCTTGAAAAACTGCCCCACAATCCCTTCAAGGAATGAAATTGGAATAAAGACCGCAAGTATGGATGCTGTGGTGGCTATGACAGCCAGCGCCACTTCATTTGTCCCTTTGACAGCCGCGTCTTTCGGAGGCAGCCCTTTTTCAAGGTACCTGAAAATATTTTCGCGCACAACAATTGAATCGTCTATCAGAAGCCCTATGGAAAGCGATAATGCCAGAAGCACCATCATATTTATAGTAAATCCCGAAGCGTTTATAAAAAAGAATGCGCCTAAAAGCGAATTGGGCAGGGCAATCGCCGTAATCATGGTGGAGCGGAAACTGCCAAGAAAAAGCCAGACAATTATAATGGCGCACAGCGCGCCAAGGCCTATGTCTTCCTGAAGCCCTTTTATACTTTCTTCAATGTGCAGCGTGGGGTCCCTGAAAACATTTATTTCAACTCCCTGCGGAAGTTTTTTTTGTATCGCCTTTAATTTTTTCTTTACCGCTTTTGAAATTGCCACGGTGTTTTCGCCGCTCTGTTTATAGATGCCGAAAATTATCGCGTTTTCGCCGTCAACGCGCGACCTTGCGGTTTCTTTTTTAAGCCCAAAATCAACCTTTGCCACGTCTTTTAACCTGATAGTCTCGCCGGAAAAAGTTTTTATGGGCACGTTTTCAATATCGCTTACGGATTCAAATTTTCCCTTAACCCTTACAGCCGTTATCCTTCCGGGTTTTTCTATATTGCCCGCTGGATAATTTAAATTTTCTTTGCCTATAGCTTCCATAACCTGCGCGAAAGATACCATGCGCGCGGCCAGCGCGCCTTTATTTACGGTGACGTTTACCGCCCTGTCGCGGCCTCCCCACAGGTCAACTTTTCCCACGCCCTTTACCTTTTCAATTTCCGGTTTAATGTCATCGTCAATTATTTCCTTAATAGACGCAAGGTCCTTTTTTCCTTTTACGGACATTGCAAGCACGGGTATCCATTCAGCGGAAGAAAACCTTACCACTGATGGTTCGTCTGCGTCTTCCGGAAGCTCCCATTTTGCCTTATTAACGGCGTCACGGACTTTTGTCTCCGCGTATTTAATGTCTGTTCCAAGCGAAAAACGCGCGGTGACAGAAGAAATATTTTCACTTGAACCGGAAGACAGAGATTCCAGCCCTTCAACCACGGCAATCGCGTCTTCTATCGGTTTGCTTACAAGGTTTTCTATTTCTTCCGCTGACGCTCCTTCATAAACTGTTACCACCGACAGCGTCGGGTATTCCACGTCAGGAAGCATATCAACGCCCATGGAAGTATATCCGATAGCGCCAAGCACAAGTATGGACGCCACTATCATTATGACAAATATAGGCCTTTTTATTGCAAGTTCAGCTATGTTCATTTATTCTCCATTAAATTCAGAGGGACGGATGCACAGATGTTCGGATGGTCGGCAAAAACAGAACAACTCACTGGCCTTCTGAATTTGTATTCTTCTGTCCCTCCGTGCGTCTGACCCTCTGTCCCTCATTCCTTAATCTTCACCAGGTTCCCCTCATTCAGTTTAAAATTGCCTTCGGTAATGACAATATCGCCTTCTTTAATGCCTTCCGTGATTTCTATATTATTGCCTTCTATATATCCTGTTTTTACGTCAGCCATTTTTGCGCGCCCATTATCGTTGATAAATACGTATGACCTGCTTTCGCCAAGCAGCACCGCGTTTTCGGGAAGCATTATCCCCTGCCTGGCCCCGCCGTAAATTGAAACATTAACAGACATGCCGGGTTTTATCTCCCTTTTTGGATTGTCAGCTTTCACGATTATTGTCCCCGCCATTGTGTCCTTGTCTATAAAAGGAGTGACAGATGATACGCTGCCTTTTAAAGTTTTCTTTTCGCCGTAAGCGGCGGAAATTTCCGCCGCCTGCCCTGCTTTTATCTTGACCATATCCTCTTCACCGGCGCTTAATATTACTTTTATGCTGTCCGGATTTGCAATCTCTGCCACAGGGTACTGCGGAGTCACATACGCCCCTTTGTCCGTGGCGTATATTTTTGTCACGATGCCGGCTGCCGGCGCCATTACATTGGCAAGCTGATAATCCATTCCGACTATATCCCTGTTTATGTAAAGTATGGTGTCATCCTTTTTTACATAACTTCCTTCAGACACGTTATTGCGTTCAAACTTTCCGGTCACTATCGGATATACTTTTACCTGCGGGTTTCCTTCGGCAATACCGCTTATAAAAACGCCTTCTTTAACGGCTGTCTTTTGCGCAACGACGGCCTTTACGTCATATACCGTTTCCGCAAGTTTTTCGCCGGCACGCGTGACTTTTCTTATTATCTGAAAAATTATCAGCGCCGCAAGCACCGCTATTATTATCAAAGCCCATCTTTTCGCCTTTGAATGCATATTTCCTCCGCCTATATTTTTTTCAGCAGTCCCTGAATTTTTTCAAGCAGTTCCATGGCATTCTGCCTTTCACGGCCGCTTATCATTGAAAAAAACATCCCAAGATATCCAAGGTTTATATCCCTGGTCTGTTTCATTATTTTTTTTCCGCGCGCGGACAATTCCACATACACTTTTCTTTTGTCATTGCAGTCCCGGTTCTTCTGCACATACCCGAGCTTTTCAAGGCGCGCAATGCTTTCTGTCATGCTTGGCATCTTAATACCGGCCGCTTTCGCAAGTTCGCCCATTGTTTTTTTGCCGGAGTCAAACAGCAGCTGAAGGGTGAAAGTCTGCCCAAGGTTTAACTGTTTTATCTCGCCTTTGAATAAAGTTATTTTACGGCTTTTCCTTATACTGTCGCTGATATCCACAAGCATATCAAAGGCTTTCTGCGCGTCTTTATTCACGATATCTCCATAAATTGTTTAGGTCTGCCTAATATTTAGGCAGACCTAAGTATATATATTTACGGGATTAAAGTCAAGATTTAAAAAATTATTTTTAAAACGCCTCAAACGCGTAGAAGATAAAAGCAAGGCCGTCGCGGCCGTACCCCAGATCCACCCTTAAATTGGCGCGTTCTTCAGGCACAAGCCCTATCCTTAAACCCGCGCCGCCCGCGAACTTTATGTTCATGTCTGCCGGAGAAGATTCATAAACGTCGCCCGCGCCGGCAAACACGGCAAAACCAACACGCTCCCACGGCATTATCCTGTATTCCGCCTGCACAAAACTCATGCATTTATCGCGGTACCTGCCGTAAAAATACCCGCGCATTTTATGGTCGCCGCCAAACTGCTCCATAAGCTGAAACGGCGGATTTCCGGATATTATTCCCGTAAAAAATTCCGCGGCAATTGACTGATTATCGGCAAGCTTAAAATACTGCCTGTAATCAAAATCCATTTTTAAAAACCTGTTTGTTTCCGCGGCGCCAAGGCCGTAATAGTCGCAGTATAAGGAAGAATAAATTCCGTCCATGGCAAACAGCGAATTATCCCTGGAGTCGTAAGAAAATACCAGCCCCTGGGAAAAAAACGAACCGCCCCTGCTGCCATAAAGAGTATTATTATCTATAAGCCCGCCTTTTTCAGCTTCAAGAAGGACAAAACTGTCAAAGGCCAGCCTTACACCGCCGTAAAGCAGGCCGGCAATTTTTTTATGAAACTCGCCCTTAAACTTTATCATCTGAAAAGTTACTTTTTCCGCGTCTTCATCTTTGGCGCTGTTTCCCGTGCCGTAAAAAGTGTCGGGATATTTTTTGTAATACGAGTTGTGGTAAAGCTTGTATTCGTTGTTATCCCAGTAGTGCCACCCTTCCTCTTCAACAGATACCTGATTTTTTAAACTGTAAGAAAGGTACAGCTGGATATTGGATGAAAAGGTGTCGGGTTTTTTATTGTAAAAATACGCGCCTGTTACAATGCCTTTTAAGCTGGTTTCTTCGGAGTATAAAGGAAGCGGCAGAATAAGCCAGGAGTCTTCATATTTTTTTACGTCATCCGCGGCAGAAATTAAAGATGCCGCCAAAATCAGCGCCGCAGTGATTAAAATTTTTTTCATCACGCCCTCCTGCCGTTTATTTCATTCCTGTTCAAGGTATTCCGCGAATTCATCCGATGTCATTGTTTTAAAATGGTGCTCCAGAGCGTATTTAATAAGCCTGTTATCGCTTGATACAACCATATGCTCTCGCGCCTTGCCTGTCCTGTTTCTTATCATCTCTTCTATAATATCATCCGCTGATTCGCCGGGGCCGGAAAATACCGCCTTAATTTCACCGAATCTCTGATGACCGCGGTGGTTGGATATGGAACGCGACGCGTCAAACACAACTGTTACGTCATTGGGGTTTAACGCAAGAAATTCTTTTATCATATCCATCATCTCTTCGCGTTTTTGTTCAAGGGTCACGCCCTTAAACCGCACCCTGTACATTAAGTTGTACCCGTCAATAATAATTTTCATCTTTTTCTTCCTTTGTCTTTACTGACCTTCCAATCATCCGACCTTCTGACCATCTATCCTTTAATTTCTCTATCCAATATCCCATAAATAAAAAACTGAATTATCTTTCGCTTATGCTTAATTGCTTATAGCTTAATTCGCTCTTATTTAAACCGTCCCTCCGTGCATCCGTCCCTCTGTCCCTCTAGACTTTATACTTCTCCGCTTCTTCCCTGCTTATTGGTTTTACTTTTATAATTTTTTCATTACCACCATTTAAAATTTTAACAGATACTTCCTCTTTATCCCTTAACTTTGTATAGCCGGCGGCTGCCGCCGCTATCTCTTTTATTGTTTCTTCATCAGGGCTGTCAAAAGTAAGCACAAGCGGCCCCGGAATATCCATTACCTCGAATATCATAGCGCCTTCTTTTACCTGTTCCAGTTTTTCATTATCTTCGCTGTGCCTTCCTATTATAAACTTTATTCCGTTTTTCCTGAAATGCCTTCCGGCGGATAGCAGAAACATATCCCGCTCTGTTATCTCTTTTTCTTTATTATGCTGTATAAGGTCGTTTAACCTTGCCGCGTAGTGTTCGTCGGTTAAAAGGCACCCGCCGCCGGGAGTTTCCATCACATCCGTCAGCCCGAATTCAACCGCAAGGCTAAGCTGTTCTTTTCTGTTGCGTCCTTCAATAGCCAACAGCTGCTCCCTGTCCACCCACCCAAGTTTTTCCGGTTCTGTGGGCTCCATTAATTTCGCGGAAAGCGGTCGCAATAAATACCCTTCAAGTCCGGATTCGTCTTTTATCATGTTAATTGAATGAGAATTCTGCGTCATAGGGCGCTGCCCCAGCACTTCTCCCGTTATTACAAAACCCGCGTTTAATTCTTTCATCATCTCTTTTGCTTTACGCATCATAAGTATCTTGCAGTCAATGCAAGGATTCATATTTTTGCCGTAACCGTGAGCCGGATTTTTCAGCATATGCAGAAAATCCTTTGTGATATCCACCACCATAACCTGCATGCCGGCCGGAAGCGGCTTATTATATTTTAATTCCCCGTTTTCCCTGATATATTTTTTAAAAAATACGCCGATATTAAAATTAACGGGTATTACTTTTATGCCCTGTTTTTCAAGCAGTTTTACGGCAATCATGCTGTCAAGGCCGCCCGAAAAAAGCGCGATACATGTTTTTTCTTTCATCAGATTTTCCTTTTTGACACAAATGATTTTATATTTTGATTATTTGTGGTTTATAATTTAATCTTTATTTATGGCCTATGGGTTATGCTCTAATCCCTTTCTATGGGCTATGGCTTATACTCTGCTCTTTATTTCATAACCGCCATTTTTCCGAAAACGAACTTTTTTTCGTCCCCGTTCACGGCTTCTATTTTATAGATGTAAACTCCCGAAGAAACCCTTTCACCCGCGGTGTTAAGCCCGTCCCACAGCGTGCGGTTTTCGCCTTTAACGCCTTTTACCCCGTCAATCACGCGGACAGTCTCGCCGGATATCGTAAATACTTTTATTGTGACGTCAGCGCGCACCGACAGTTGATAAACAATTATCGCCTCGCCGTCTGTGGGGTTGGGATAAGTGACATCTTTTTTAAGTTCAAGGTCAGGCACATTAGCCGCAAGCGTTGTCTGGTTTGAAACAAAAGCGGAAGGCGCAACATCACAATTTGAAAACGCGGTATTATAAATTTTTTCATTTTTATTAATTGAATCATCAAGCATAGCCGTGAACGAAAAATCCATAAACGCGCCTGTTGCAATTGAAGCTGCGCTGTAATTTACCACCCTGTCCGCGGCGTTATAAACACCGCCGGAAATATAGGTATGCTTTGGAGGCAGTGTGTCCCATATTATAACGTTATCTGCGGCTATAAGCCCGGTGTTTCTTACGCGTATGGTATATGTTATTGTCTCGCCGGTTGCCGCGGTGCCCGGCGCAACTGATTTTGACATTGCAAGCACGGGAAGTATGGGCGTGGGGGTCACTGTTGAAGTGATTGTCATCGTGGGAGTTGATGTGACTGTGATTGTAGATGTGGCTGTAACGGTGATTGTGGAAGTCGGGGTTATTGTCGGCGTAATTGAAGGCGTTCCGCAAGGTATGTCATACATCACGCTGTTAGAATTTACTATGCCATTAAAATCATTTGCTTTAATGGATCCTATATTTGTTATCTGCCCGCATGAATTAATTACGCCGGTCCATGATAAAATATCAGCTTTATCCGTCTGAAGCCCAGGGTAAAGCCAGCTTACAATACTTGAAGCACCGTCATAAACTGCCGCGTCGTGAACGCCGGCAAGCGCGCCTGTTCCGTCTAAATAAGTTATTTCAGCAGGCACGGTATCAAAAATTACAGCGCCGGATGCTATCGGATTGCCGCTTATTACTTTAAGGTTGTCATAGTAGTTGTAATTGTCCGGATGCCCCTGAAAACCCACATAACCGCAAGCCGGTATCTGCGTGTAAGTCGCGTTTGCGGTATCAGTGACAGCAATCATCCAGCCGGCAGGCTCAGCTTCTCCCTTAGCCCATGCCTTTGCCCAGATACCTGTTGAATACCCTGAGAGGCTGCTGACCTGAACTTTAACCGTATACCACCTGCTGTCGCTTACGGATAACGCATTGCTGCACCATGTAACAGGACAGTATGGAGCCGCTACTCCCGGATTTGTTTTCTGCAGATAAAGGTCTCCCGGAAGGTGGTCGCCGGAAATTCCTATTCCGTACGCAAGAGCGGGATTTGTATTACTGTGCCTGAACGAGATTAACCCGTCTTCATTTCCACCGGGTCCCACATAAATGTCACCCTGAACTATACCGTCACAAAAATCTGTAGGTAAATCCCTTAAATACTGCGGATAAGAAGACTGCAGCGGCGAATAAAGGTATCCGCTCCCCGCGCCGTCGCTCATCCAGCTCCAAGACCCGCCGATACTATGATATCCGGTTATGGGATTTGAATCAAAAGAATCATAAGATTTAAGGCTGTAACCTGTAAGCGAAACACTTAAAGTGTATGTTACAGTATCGCCCATCTGAGCTGTCGCGGGCTGCTGGCTTTTGGTAAAAGCAAAAGGCCTGATAACAGTAACCGTTGTATCGTTGCTTGTGCCGTTTGTAACCGCGCTGAAAGTGTCTGTCAATGCCCAGTCAGCCGAATTATTGATAATTGTACCGGGCGCTGATGCAGCGTCAACATTTACAAGAAACCATACGATATCGGATTTTCTTTTTGTTACGGCAGGAAGAGTCCACGATAAAGATGAACCTGCGGCAGTTCCGCTGTTTGTGCCTCCCGGGCTTATCTGCAACAGCGTGCAGTTTGGCGGGACCATATCGGTTATTACAAGGCTGTTTGAATTCACGTAACTGTAATTAAGCGTGTATAAAACATTGCCTCCCGGAATTACAGTTATTGCTTCCGCTGTCTTTGTCAAAGAAGCTGATGCGGGAGGAAGCGGGACAGTAAAACTTACAGAATCCGAACTGTCCATGCTGTTATACCTTACATCATAAGCCCTTCCGCCTGCTATAACGTAAATAGTGTCTCCGGGTTCAAGGCTGTTGGGGACTGTAAGATTCCATGTCAATGTCTGGCAATACGCGGCTGACTGCTGAGCGACCTGATATCCGCCGCCTGTCGCATTTGAAGGATTGTTAATTCCGGCGCTGCTTACAAGATAAACCTGACCCGGCGAATCATCCGGGCGTAAAGTGCTTGTGTTGGTAAAAGCAACTATAAAATTTGCCGCTTCATAGGCACCGGCGCAATAATAAAGCGTAACCACAACCGAATCACCGGGAGCCGGATTCGGGGGCGTCATTGTAATATCAATACTGCTTATTGAGGCAAATAATGGAAACGATAATAATAACGAAAGTATCGCGGTTAATAATATTTTCTTCATCTTTATCTCCCTGAATGCAGGTTTATTGATATATTTTTAATTATATGCCATGTAATCGCTATTTTCAATACATATTAAAAATAAAAAAACCGCGGACTTTCATCCGCGGTTTTTGTTATTCTCTCTGCGCCATATACTTATTATAATGGCGCGGGTGATTTAAAACGCAATCTTCGATTGCGTTTTAAACAAATATCTTGGCGATTACCATTTCCGGGTTGCTTCCAAGTATCCTCTGAACCATGGCGTCTTCTTTTACGCACACCCTTACCATTTCCTTGGACTGTTCATAGTTCCTGTTTGTGTATTTAAGAATTGTGTCGCGTACTTCCGTCGGTTCTGACTGCGCCACATAAGTTAACAGAAGCTTTACATTGTTTTCTATGTTCTTAACTGTCGCGTACCTTAAAAGCACGTTAATTTTACGCTTTGACATCTTTGGCGGAGGCCCAAGCCCGTTTAACGCGTTGAACATAAAGTCCAT
>JAKQNO010000106.1 GCA_029565735.1 bacterium | reverse complement strand
ATAAAAAAAATTCAAGATTGGATGAATAACTATCCAAGAGGAATATTTAACTACCAAACAGCAAACGACATAATAAGGCAAAAAGTTACAAGAGAAACATGGGAAATTTTGATGGTGTTGCATTAAATGTTGCAAATTGCCCTGCCCTCCAAGCCTCCAAATAAATCTTTACATACCCCTGTAAATATGATATTTTATATCTCGTCTCCGGAATGACCGGGATAAAAAAAGCTGCGGTATGACGTTTTTGCCGACGCGCACTGCGGCTGAAAAACAAAAAAGAAAGGTTAGGTGCACTAAATGGCTATTGTAAAAGAAAGAAAACAGGAATTGATTGGAAATTATAAGGTTCATGACACAGACACAGGCTCTCCGGAAGTTCAGGTCGCAATTCTCACGGAAAAAATCAACTATCTTACCGAACACCTGAAAAAACACTCCAAAGACCTTCATTCAAGGCACGGGCTTCTTAAGATGGTAAACAGAAGAAGAAGGCTTCTTGACTACTTAAAAAGCAAAAGCTATGACAGGTATAAAAACCTTATCAAAAAATTAGACATAAGAAAGTAGGTCGCATATGGCGAATTATATAACAAGGGAAGTTGAAATTGCCGGTAAAAAGATTTCGTTTGAAACCGGAAGAATGGCAAAACAGGCCGGCGGAGCGGTTGTTGTAAGGACAGGCGAAACAATGGTCCTTGTGACGGCTGTCGGCGCGAAAGACCCAAAACCAAACGCGGATTTTTTTCCGTTAACGGTTGAATACAGGGAAAAGTTTTACGCGGCCGGAAAGATACCGGGCGGTTTTTTCAAAAGGGAAGGAAAGCCAAGAGAAAAAGAAATTCTTTCTTCAAGGATAATTGACAGGCCCATAAGGCCGCTTTTTCCCGAAGGTTTCTTTTATGAAGTGCAGATTATTGCAACTGTTATTTCGGCCGACAAACAGAATGATTCCGATATCCTGGCGTTAATCGGGGCATCGGCGGCGCTTGATATTTCCGACATACCTTTTGACGGGCCTGTGGGCGCGGTCAGAGTCGGAAGGATAAACGGGGAGCTTATAGTCAATCCTACCATGGACCAGCAGCTTGACAGCGACCTTAACATCACTGTTGCCGGAACAATAGACGCTATAACAATGGTTGAAGGCGAAACCGATGTGGTAAGCGAAGCGGACCTTATCAAAGCGCTTGGCCTTGCGCACGAAAATATCAAAAAACTCTGCGCGTTTATGCTTGAGTTTAAAAAAGAATGCGGGAAACCCAAAAGGGAAGTTGTGCTTAAGGTTATCCCTTCCGAATTCAGGGCAAAGGTTGAAGGCCTTGCAAAAGCCAAAATGACCGAAGCAATGAAGATTTCCGATAAAATCAAACG
The DNA here is from genome assembly GCA_029565735.1 of bacterium. Taxonomy (GTDB): domain Bacteria; phylum Oederibacteriota; class PGYV01; order PGYV01; family PGYV01; genus PGYV01. The sequence continues at coordinate 7,574 of JAKQNO010000106.1, read as the reverse complement.
CTATGACGCGATTGCGGATGTCAAAAAGGCGGCTCTTGACGCGCTTGCGGCTGAAACGCCGGAAAAAGAACTTGCGGAAAAAACAACCGACGCGAAGATGGTGCTTGAAGAGATTGAAGCGGGCATAATCAGAAACCTTATAGCCCATGAAAGCATCAGGCCGGACGGCAGAAAGTTTGACGAAATCAGGGAAATTACCTGCGAAATAGACGTGCTTCCAAGGACGCACGGTTCCGCGATATTTACAAGGGGCCAGACACAGGCGCTTGTTGTAACAACCCTTGGCGCGGAAGACGATGCTCAGAAACTTGACGAGCTTGAAGGCGATTTTACAAAGTCCTACATGCTTCAGTACAATTTCCCTCCGTTCTCCGTTGGCGAAGCCAGAATGTTAAGGGGAGTAGGCCGCAGGGAAGTAGGGCACGGAAATCTTGCAGAACGCGCGTTAAAGGCCGTTATGCCTTCCAAAGAGGATTTCCCGTACACTGTGCAGGTTGTTTCCGATATTCTTGAATCAAACGGTTCATCCTCCATGGCAACCGTATGCGGAGGCTCGCTTTCGCTTATGGCCGCGGGCGTCCCGATTAAGAAACACGTGGCCGGCATAGCGATGGGGCTTATAAAACAGGATAACAAGTTCATAGTGTTAACCGACATTCAGGGCGCGGAAGACCATTTCGGCGATATGGATTTTAAGGTTGCCGGCACAGAAGACGGAGTCACCGCGATTCAGATGGATATAAAGATAAAGGGCGTAACGCTGGAAATTCTTACGCAGGCGCTTGAACAGGCAAAAAAGGCAAGGCTTTTCCTTATAAAGGAAAGGATGGAAAAGACAATAAACACGCACAAAGCGGAAATGTCGCCGTACGCGCCCAAGGTTGGTTCTATTAACATCAACAAAGAAAGAATCAAGGATTTAATAGGGCCGGGCGGAAAGAACATAAAGAGGATTGTTGAAGAGACAGGCGCGAAAATTGACGTTGAACAGGACGGAAAAGTAAGGATATTCGCGCAGGACGAAGAGATAATGCAGCAGACAATGAGGATGATAAAGGAACTTACGCAGGAAGCTGAAGTGGGCGCAATCTATAACGGCACCGTAATCAAGATAATGAATTTCGGCGCCTTTATTGAAATCCTTCCGGGAGTTGAAGGGCTGTGCCATGTAAGCAATATATCAAAAGAAAGGGTGGCAAACGTCACCGATGTCCTGACCGAAGGGCAGAAAGTTGTTGTGCTTGTAAAAGACGTTGATTCAAAGACCGGAAAGATCGCCCTTAGCATGAAGGACGTTGAGCAGCCGGCAAAATAAATGAAAAAGATCCATAACGACAATATCACGGACTCGTGCGGTTATCTGCACGAGTCCTTTTTATTTCCTTCCGAAATAATAAAAGGCAGGGGCGCTGCCGGAACCGTGATACCCGACAAAGAGGGGTGTGCGGTAATTGGAGACAGTTTTGTATTAAGGCAGTTTGCTGACGCGTTTACCGGGAATGAGAATGTTTTAAAAGTCCTTTTTTCGGGCAGTATCAATCCGGCCGAGTTTTTCAGGGTAAAAACCGTAATTATGGAATCCAAAGTCAGGGAAATAATCGGAATGGGCGGCGGAAAGTGCATGGACCTCTGCAAACTTATAAAAAGGGACCTGCCAGGAATCAGGCTTATCCTGATACCCACATCAGCGGCCACCTGCGCGCCGTGTACTCCCGTATCTGTTATGTATGACAAATACGGCGAATACCAGAACACGATGGATTCGGTGCTGCCGGATAAGCTTATTATTGACTACACATATTTTGACACCCTGCCGATGGGTTTTTTTGCCGCCGGGCTTGCTGATGCCGCCTGCAAATATTTTGAAACAATTCAGGCGTCGGGTAAAACGTATAATATACCCGTTCAGGATGCTGTTGTGTTAAGCATCGGAGCCGCCTCAACCGCGGTTATCTTCAATGAAATTTCGGGTAAATTTCAAAATCCGGAAAGCGGCCTGAAGGAAGAAATGGCCGACCTTAATATAATTCATTCCGGAATGATGTCCTGTATGGGAAGGTATTCAGGGACTTCATACGCGGCTCACGCGTTTGCCCACGCGATGACGGCATCCAAAGGCGCCAGGGAATTCCTGCACGGCGAGCACGCCGCAATGGGCCTTCTGTTTCAGGAAACCGCGGCAGAGACCAAAAGGGACGCGGAAATAAAGGAATTGTTTTCATGTTTTGATCTGCCTTTAAAACTGTCGGCGTTTAATATTAAAGAAAATGAAATTGATGAAATTGTCGCAAAATACAGGAAGATAGAAGCCGCCGAGAAAATTAACCTGCAGATATCATCTGAATTGATGTATAATATTATTAAGCAGCTTTACTGATTTTAAATCAGGGAGAATTCTGATGGGCAAAAAGAAAACTGAAATCAAACCTGAAATTCAGGAAGATGTCAAAAAAATACTGGAAAAAATAACCAAAAGCCCGGAAGCGGCTTTAAATACCCCGAAAACAATGCTTAAAAAAGAAGAGTGGGGGCTGCTTACCATTTTAAACCTGCTGCTGGCATCTGTTTTTCCCGCGTATTTTGTCAACATCCTGTTAATATCATTTTTTACCGAATTGGGCCATCTCTGGACAACCCATTTGAGCGAGGTTGAAAGGGAAAAGCTTGTAAATTTTGAAAAAGAATTCAGGAAAGGCTATGAGCTTGAGGGGAAAAAGAAATACACCGGAGCCGCGGATATTTATGACGCTCTTGCCGTAAAATATTCAAAGGACCCAAAGATAGCGGAGATTGCTTCGCAGCGGGCCCTGTTTCTGCGTGAAAAACTGATAAGAAAAAAAGCCGGCAAGGCGGCAGGTAAAAAAGCCGGAAAGAAAGCCGGAAAGAAAGCCAAATAATCAGTTAATGGAAAAATAAAGGGGGAGGTTTGCTGGGATTTGGAGATTTCAAAAGAAATCTTAAAGGATATAGCCGAATTTAAGTTTGACGCGGCGCTGGAAAAAGCTTCCTTAATAAAAGGCGGGGAAAAGCTTCGCGCGGATATTCTTTTTATGAGCGGAAAATTCTCGGAGGCTGAATATATTTATTCATATATCCGGGAAAAAAGCTGGGATACATCTTTAAACCGCGCGCTTATAGCATTAAGTGAAGGCAGAATAAGCGACGCGCGCACGTTTCTGCTTTCAATAAAAGACAGGGATATTAATCCTGAACATTCTCCCGTATACATACAGAAAAGAGGCGGCAAAGAACGGATTGTCGCGGAAATAAACACATATCTTGGAGTGCTTTATAAAAATTCAGGGGATTATAACAGCGCGCTGAAATGCTTCAGAAAAGCCTCATTAAACGATTCGGAAAATGCGCTTATACCCGCCAATATGGGGGATATCTATTTTAAACAGGGAAATAATGAGCAGGCAGTGGCCGCATATCTTAAAGCCATAAAACTTACTGATGATAATTTTAGAAAAGCGCATCTTTATAACGACGTGGGGCTTGTATATTACCGGCAGGGCCTTTTGGCGAAGGCGGTTGAAAGTTTTAAACAGAGCCTGATTTTTGACCCTGAATACGGCAATGCCTCGCACAATCTTGGGATGATATATATTAAAGGCGGTATGCCTGATAAGATAAAAGACGATTACAAGGAACTGCTTAAGCACGAAGACGGAGTGGACATAGTATTAAATATAACCAGGTCTGTAATAGAAGAAGTCAACAGGCAGAGTAAAACCGGAAGGGCCGAAAAACAGCATGCCGGAGCCGGAAAGGTAATGACGTATGAATGCGTGGTGAAAAAAGGCCATGCGGGAGCGGGCAGTTACAGCGAAAGCAAGATTTATGTGGAAGCAAAAAGCATTCTTGAAGCTATGGAAATAGCCAAGCAGAAAGGCGGCGTTAAAAAAGGCAAGGCTTATAACGCGGGGCAGAGTATTATCGCGATAAGGCAGATAAGCAATTAAACCCCGCTTTCAGTCTGTCACCTTTTCCTTTTAACCTCAATCAAAAAGTCCATTGCGCCTGATTTTGCATCTGTTTTAATTATTATTTTGCCGTCCCTGGCTGTTATATTTTTATATTCCGCCTGTTTGTAACCGTTGGTATCCACCTTAAATATTTTCATTGTCCTGTATTTTCCGGGGTTAAAGGTTATCTCTGTTAAAACCGGCTCTATAATTATGGGGGAAGAACCGCCGTAAACCACCGAGTTGCCGGCAGGGCCGTATTTAACGGAGGAATTTTCAGATATCCCGGAAGCGTGAAGGACTATTTTATCCGCTTCGGAGATATTCTTACCGTCCAGGGAATACAGATAAACCGAAGCGTAATTTGTAAGGCATTTCAAATTAAAATTCTTAAATTTTAATTTTTGACCCTTTAGAAAACCTGTCGCTCCCTGTATTTTTGGCGCGTTTATCCTGAAAACACCGTCGTCAAGGTTCCAGAACAGTTCCTTGGTATCAGACACAGCTTCACTTTCTATTGCAGGCGCGTCAGATGTCTTCTTTGATTCGTCAAGCGTTTTTGCCACCTTCATTGAAAGCGGGGCTTCGTAGCTTCCGCCCGCAAGTTTAAAAGCGGTTGAAGGGTTGTCATAAATGTCATTCTCGGAGAGGTAAGACGCGGATAAAGCGCCGCTTTCGGACAGGTAATTGTTCCTAAAAATAAGCGCTGCCGGTATCCACTGGGAAAGGGTTTCAGGGCTGCGCGAGAAATCGGTGAAATTTTCAAGGATATTCGGCGGTGTGACCGTTCCGAATTCAAACTGCATCATGGCGTTCCATCCCTGCAGTTTCGCGTAGGCGGACATTATGACAGGGCCGCCGCTTCTGTAGCGGTTGGGTAAAAGCCAGTTCCATTCGCTTACGGTAAAGGGTTTGTCAAGTATCCTGCAGTGGGCAAGTTCCGCCACTGTGTTTAAGCGCGATTTTAAAACCGGCGAGTTGGTGAAGTTTATGTTTTCATGCATTGACCAGCCGCCCGAAGGGTGGTCCCAGTAGGAATGGCGGTCAATAAAATCATATTGGGCGTTTAAGGCAAGTTCCGCGTCCCAAAGCTCCCAGTGATTGCTTCCGGTTAAAAGGGCTTTATATCCTTTCTCTTTAAGGCGGTTTATCATTTTATCGTAGAATTTTTTCTCTGTTTCGGCGTAAAATCTTTTTGTGTCGGAAGCCCTTGCGTTGCACGATGCTTCAAACATAGTGTCCCAGGAGCCCCAGTTTACCTTAAACTGCTCGCGCGCCACGCTTTTTTTGTCAAGTGATTCGCCTTCCTGCAGGGAACAGCCGTCTTTTATCCATGCTTCCTTTAACTTTTCTTCAGAACCGTATTTTGCCTTTAAAAATTCATTGAATTTTTCATCAAGTTTTTTTATGGCTGCGGGGGACAGGTCCTTGTTTCTGTCCGCGTAAAAAAGCGAGCTTTCATTGACGATTTCAGAGAAGATTATGGCGGGCTCGTTTAAGTATTTTACTTTTGTATATTTATTTTCATGTTCAAGAAGTTTTTCAATATATTCCGCGGTAAGGTCCTGAAGTTTGTCATCTATGAATATTATTTCCTTAAAGCCGCGCGGGACAGTTTTGTAATTTTCAACCCCGTCGCCCTGCTTTAACTCCCTGTGGACAAGGAAATCAAGAAAAACATATATACCGGCTTCTTTCAGTTTATAGATAAGGTAATCAAGTTTATCAAGGCTGTCTTCGGAAAAATTACGGGTATTGTCAGTGCCGGATTCAAAAATATTCGGAACCGACCACGGGGCATCCATGTGGTGAAACCTGACAAGATTGCACCCTATTTTTGAAAGCCTTTTAACGGTAAGGTCAACATCTTCTTTGGAACGGAAAACTGAAGGGCCCATAAGGTTAGTGCCCCAGAATGCGGTTTTTGTCCCGTCTTCAAATATCAAGCCGCCGTCAGGCTGCGCTTTTATAAAACCGTGTTTTCCTGCAGGCGCGTCCTGAAGGTAAGTAAGGTCAATCACCGCGTCTGATGTGAAAGGGTCCTGCGCGGCGGTAAAAGCGCGCCATGTTGAGCGGTCTTCCTGCTTTATTTCGGCGTTTTCAAACACTTTGCCGTTTCTGTCGCGCGCTTCAAGGCGCAGTCTGTCTATATAAATTGTTCCGGCACAATCAAGCAGCCCTGCTGAAACTTCTATGAAAGCGGTGTTTTCTGGGACAGGATAGTTGTTTTCCCATCTTGTCCATTCATTAATTGTATCTGCGGTTTCGCCTGCAACTGCAGGCCAGCCTCCGACCCTGTTGCCCGCGGAGTCAAGGAAAAGTATGCTTATTCTTGCTTTATCCCAGGGATTGCTTCCCTGAACAATGTTTTCGGTTTTTATCATTCCGGAGAGTATTACCACAAACATTTTTTCAGGAACAACCGGTATTTTCTGGGTTATCATTGAATAGGCCTTTGACTTGTTCGTTATTTTAAAACAGTTGGGGGATTCATATCCTGGAGCTTCAAAAGAACCTTCGCCGTTCACCCAGCCGCCCCAATAGAACGGCATCAATGAACCGAATTCCATGTCCCCGTTCATTAAAAGGTCGTCTTTTGCGCGGGGAATCTTTAAATTGTCGCCGGGTTCAACGCTTATATCATCGGCAAACATTTCGCCAATGCAGTTTGCAAGCTGAACCTGCAGTGTTATTTTTGAAGCGCCTTCCGGCACGTTTATAACGTTTACTTTTTCGGACCATTCAAATGACCCTTTCCAGCGGCCAAGTTCCGGCCATCCGCCCACCTGATTGCCCTTGTCGTCAAAGAATAAAACCATTACGCGGGCCATTTCCCATTCTTCCTTGTATTTAACGACGTTATTGATTTTAATTTTGGCTTTTACCGTGATTTGTTTTGTTGTTTTGGAATCAATGGGAATATTCTGGCTAAGGTCTATGTAATTGTTTACAGTATTGAAAAGGCGGACATAATTTCCGTCAGTCCCCTTAACCAGGGAAATGCCGTTGGGGGTGTTTTTTACCCAATTATCAGGAACGCCGTCGTTGTTTGCGTCTGTTTCAAAGCCGGGATTAACCGCCAGGTTCTGGGTGAAAACAGTTGCAGGGATAAATAAAAGCAGTAATACAGCCAGTATTTTTTTCATAAAAACCTCCGTGTAAATTTTGTTATATTATAGCGGAAGAATAAAAGAAAAAACAGAGCCTTTTCCGGGGCCTTCAGAGTCAGCCCACACAGCGCCGTCGTGCAGTTTTATGATATTTTCAACTATGCTTAAGCCAAGGCCGGTGCCCTGTTCTTTTCGCGTATGAATATCTTCAACCTGATAGAAACGGTCAAAAATACGGCGCGCGTTGTCTTTTGTAAGGCCGGGGCCGTGGTCAATAACGCGCACAAGAAGGTATTTTTCCGGGGATGTATCAGGCAGTACGCAGTATGAAGGCAGGCCTATATCGTTTTTTTTCTCTTCTTTTAAAGAAATTTCTATTTCTGAACCGGAAGGTGAGAATTTTATGGAGTTATTAAGAAGGTTAATGAATACCTGAGAAATTCTGTATTCGTCTATATTGATACTGTAACCTGTATACGGGGATGTAACCTTAAGA
>JAKQNO010000097.1 GCA_029565735.1 bacterium | reverse complement strand
GGTCAGATGGTCGGCAATAAAATACAGGGAAAAAGATAAGAGGGCCGCATGATCAGATGATTGAAGGGTCGGCGGTAAAACATATGCAACTAAAAAATCATATATTAATTTTTTCAATTAATTACATTTTGATTCAAGATTGCTTCGGAGAGAATTAATTTTTTTACCCAATAAACCTATGTCATCCCATAAATCAGATTCAATTCTTAAATAACCCAGTTCTTCTGAAATCGCAAGTATTGCCTCCACCTCGGAAATCGAGCCCGATGAAATAGACAGAAAATGCAAAAATTCCTTCCCTGTTCTTCTGGTTTTTCCTTCGGCAATATTTAAAGCGACCGAAACCACGGCACGTTTTAACTGCTGTTTAAGGTTGTATTCTTCGGTTTTCGGGAGAGTATCCGCCACTTTATATACTTTTTTAATTAAATCAATACTGTCACGCCAAATAATTAAACTTCTAAAAACATTCATCTCTACCCTCTATGTTTTTGTTTCGCCTTCCGACCTTCCGACCCTCTGACCTTCTGACCTTCTAAATCTCCCTGTAAAACCTTACCGTATGTGTGCTGGATATGGGGTCAACAATATCGTCCACGTCAAGGACGCCAAGTACAATTATTGTATTGTCAGGGATTTTTACGCCCTCAAATTCCCTTTTTGCCATAAGGTTTAACACTTCAGCTTTAACCTTATCAGTTGCCATGTGGAATTCGCGCAGGTAAACCAGAAATTTGCTGCTGTGAATATCATCAAAAACATCTTTAAGCCATACCGGAACTTTGTTTTCTATTTTTACCCCGCCAAGTTCGCTGTCATCAATCGCGGAAATATCTTTTTCAATAAACTTATGCCCGTTTTTTGAAGCCGCGTCCTTAAGGATAGCGTGCACTGTCCTTCTCTGGTTATGAAACAGCATTATCTCGCCGGGTTTAAATGTGTGAAGGGCTCGGTCAAAATATTCCTTCGCTTCTTTTTCTGTTTTCAAAATAATGGCCATAATCCCCAACCTCCATTTTTTTCAGATAAACTGTTCAAAAAAGCAGGCGTAACATGTTACGCCTCTGCGTTATTAAAACAAAACTGCTGCCCCTATCTTGGGACTGCGGATATTTCCTTTGAATCCTTGCTTTCTTTGCCGTCTTTGCCCACGGACCTTACCACAAAATAACACCTTAATCCGCTTTTTAACGGGCCGACTACAAGGTAATACTTCTGAATTGCTTCCTTGGTAAGTTTGTAATACTTACCGCCGGGCTTATAGCTCATGTATACATTATAGCCCTTGATTTCTTTAATTGATTCGGTGCTCCAGGTTACTGTTATCTTTTTAGACTGCGCGGTCAACTTAACAACTTTTGGCGGCTTTACCGCGACCGGCGTGGGCGTAGGCGTAGGCTGGCCTATCTTAATTGTCATCCCTATCCTGTTTGACATACCAAGCTCTCCGTAAGGCACAAAAGCGTAATCAAGCGCAAGGTCAACGCCGTCAAAGTTTCTGCTGTATCCAAAACCTGCGGTTAAACCCGCAAGAGCGCCAAGGTCAGAAATTAAATCCTGCCCGTTTAAACGGTAACCCACCCTGCCTTTTAATATATGATGGTCAAGGTCCCCGCCGTACTCCAAACCAAAATGCAGCCTGAAAGGCATATTCGCGGGCGATATGGGAAGAATTCCGTCAACCGCAATGGTTATAAAATCTTTTGGGTCATTTTCGGCAGAAAAAAGCCTTGGAAGTTTCTGGCTTACGCCGAACTTTAAGTTTAAAGGAAGCGGAGCATCAGGCGCGCCGTCAACCTGATTCATCTGCATAAATGAAATATTCTGAAAAACAAGGCCTACATCAAATCCGGGAAAATTTGTATTTGCGATAATACCAATATCAATTGCAGGTATCCACCCTTCTTCAAGGGCTATTTTCTGGTTAATTAACTTTAAAGTGATACCGGGTGAAAACATCTTTGCCGCCTGCCAGCTGTAAGCCACCCCTATTACAGTGCCGCCGGCGCCATAGGTACGGCCTTTTTCAGCAAAGGCTTCATCATAAGTGCCGGTAACGGTTTCTTTTGTCTGGTCTATATCTTCAACCCTTACAAGCATTGCCATTATGCCGATAGAACCCCAGATATCTAAGCCCAATTGTTCCGCGGGGAAACCCACGCCAAGGTATTCATAAGCGGTTCCGCCAAAAGCCTGGTTATGCATAAAAGAAAACTGCGGGTCTTCAACCTTTACAAGGGCGCCGGGATTCCAGAACACGGCATCCACGTCAGCCACAACAGAAGTGTAAGCCTCGCCCATACCGCAGGCGCGAGCGCCTACGCCAAGGTTAAGATACGGTGATGCCGTAACGCCGCCGTATTCAGCCGCAAAAAGAGATGCCGTTAATAAAACAGTAACCGCAAGTATTGTCAGTTTTTTCATTGTCGTCTCCCCGCCTATTTTATTCATTATCTATCGGGTCGCATTTATAACATACAATTATGCGCTTTACGTCTGACTTGCCTTTTTTATCCTTTAGAACAAGGTAATAAAGCCCTGAAACAACCTTTGAACCGTTTTTATTTCTTCCATCCCATGCAAAACCCGCTGTGCCGGAAGTTACCCCTTCCATTACAAGCGAACCGTCCATGGAGAATATCTGAACCTTTGTATCAACAGGAACGTTATCAACCTTAAACTTTCCTGTTCCCGCGTTGGGATTAAACGGATTGGGATAAACGTGAGCTTCTTTAATGTCATCCCCCACCACAGGCGTAGGCGTAAGATTCGGGTCAAACGTGGGGGTAACTGTAGGAGAAACCATTGGCGTTCTGGTTGGAGTGTGCGTTGGGAATTGCGGGACAAAGATACACTGTGAATTTGCATCTGCCAACAGCGCTTCATTGTAAGTGGCGTTTATTGTGTTATGTTTTTCATCGGCAGGATTAGAAACAGGGCCATTATCGCAGGTTAATATTTTGTAGCAGAACTCCGCATTTCCATAAGGAAGCGCGCTATCCGTGTAAGCGCTGGTAGTTGCCGACTGGTAACCCACAGAAATATACGGCCCTGCCGCAGCTGTAGCCCTGTAAATGTGGTAAGCGGATACCGGACTCTTTCCTGTGCCCGCAGGAGAAATAGACCACGAAAGAGTAACACCAACTGAACCGGGCAAACCAATTGTTGCTATTGGAGTTGCCACAGGCGGAGGAGGATTGGTCAGATTTGCCGCGCCAAGAGTAAGTTTTTCATAATACATAATAACCGATCTTGAACCTGATGGAAAACCTTCGCTTGGAAGCGGAGTATTCCCAAAATCATTATAATTTGTATTAACGGCATTTATCATAAAACTTTGAATATTTGTTATATCAAAATATTTAGCCGTTGAAGTAATATAAATATTTGCAAGGTATTTTAAAGACAAAGAAAAATGTTCATCAAAGTTATTTTCAAAATATGGGTTCTTTATAGGGACATTTACAGCACCAACGGTAATTGTAACGCTGCCGTCATACAAAGAAACAGACTGAAGTATTTCTTCAGTTGTAGCGCCGCCATTTGCAACACCATTACAAAAAAAATAAAATCTGATATAATCATAACATGACCAGTCTTTTGCTTCATATGTCTGATATACAGGGCTTGTACATCCCACATTTTCAAACTTGCTTGCAGGAAGTTCAATAAATTGCCCGCTATATAAATCTTTTCCTGTCCAGGTAATTCTCATTGAGTTTATACCACAACCTGCTGGAAACAATGGAAGCGCATAATCCTGCGGGAAAGTGCCGCTTATAG
>JAKQNO010000159.1 GCA_029565735.1 bacterium | reverse complement strand
GCGTACGTGGGGATTCCAAAATCTTTTACAAGGCTGGCTGCCACTTCGTCCTGCGTGGAAAGCGGGTTTGAAGCGCACGCTGTCACATTGGCGCCGCCTTCTTTTAAGGTCCAAAGCAGATTTGCCGTCTCTGTTGTTATGTGCAGGCAGGCCGCCATGTTAATACCCTTAAAAGGTTTGGTCTTTTTAAATTCTTCCCTTATTAAACGCAGAACAGGCATATTGCGTTCCGCCCATTCAATTTTTCTTTTTCCTTCTTTTGCAAGTGTTATGTCTTTTACATCGTATCCTTTTTTCATTTCGCCTCCGTAATTTTTATTTCCGGTTATTACCTTAAACCCGCGGCCTTTCTTAATGCCGCGGCTTTATCTGTTGCTTCCCATGTAAAGTCTTTGTCGTTTCTTCCAAAATGTCCGTGCGCGGCTGTCTTTCTGTATATGGGCCTGCGCAGGTTTAATGTTTCCCTTATGCCTCTGGGAGTCAGCCTGAATACTTCTTTTACCGCTGCTTCTATCTTGCATTCTGACACTTTATTTGTGCCGAATGTGCTTACCAATACTGATGTGGGTTCTGCGACTCCGATAGCGTAAGAAAGCTGAACTTCCACTTTATCTGCAAGCCCTGCTGCCACGATATTTTTTGCAACGTAGCGCGCCATGTAAGCCGCGGAGCGGTCTACCTTTGATGGGTCTTTGCCGGAAAAAGCGCCGCCGCCGTGCCTTCCCATTCCGCCGTAAGTATCAACAATAATCTTTCTGCCTGTTAAACCTGTATCGCCTTCGGGCCCGCCCACAACAAACTTGCCTGTGGGGTTGATGTGAAACTTTGTATTTTTTGTTACCATATTTTTTGGAATTATGGGGTCAATGACGTGCTTTTTGATGTCAGCGCGCAGTTTCTTGATGTCAACTTCCTGATGCTGGTTGGATATGACAATTGCTGATACTTCAACCGGTTTTCCGCCCTGATAGCGCACTGAAACCTGCGATTTGCCGTCCGGCCTTAAGTACGGTATTATCTTTTTTCTTCTTACCTCTTCAAGCCTTTCAACAAGCTTGTTTGCGTAAGTAATGGGCCACGGCATAAGCACGTCTGTTTCGTTTGTGGCGTAGCCGAACATCATTCCCTGGTCGCCGGCGCCTTCTTCTTTTGTCCCTTTTTTATTCTCGGCGCGCGTTACGCCCTGGCTTATGTCAGGCGACTGTTTGCTGACAGAGAGCAATATATTGCATTCATTGGGGTCTATTCCGTCTTCCCTGGAATTGTACCCGATTTCTTTTAAAGTCTTTCTTACTATCGCCTGAAAATCAAGCGAAGCTGTTGTTGTAATTTCGCCCGCGATAATTACAATTCCTTTTGCAAGCAGGGTTTCGCAAGCCACCCTTGAATTGGGGTCCTGCGCTAAAATAGCGTCCAGAACAGCATCAGAAATCTGGTCAGCCACTTTGTCCGGATGGCCGGCAGTCACGGATTCCGATGTAAAAATTCCGTCTTTTACTTCCATTTTTCATTACCTCCTGAAAAATATATACCGCTTTAATTAATAACGGAATTATAGCACAGCACCATTTTGATTTCTATATAAAATACTATAAGCGCTTACCCCGCTTTTTATAGTATAATCACACCATGGAAAACAACAATACACGCATTAATACAGCTGAATCAGAGGGTATTTTAAAAGTGGAAATTAAGGGCTATAACACCATGTTAAACGCCTTTATTCTGGTTATGGTTATCGGTTTTATAGCCGGGCTTTTGTTTATCGCGGTGATAAGCATTGCCACCCTTGCTTATTCTTCCGGGTCAAAAATTGATTTTAACCCGCTTATTCAGGGCGTGTCGCTTTTTTACATTATTATCTCTTTTTTAATTTTCGCGCGCGCCTCTGTATGGACGCTTTTTGGAAAAGAAACCCTTGAAATAGCTCCGGATTATTTTGGTTATAAAAAAACCGCGCTTGTGACGCTTATTGACAGGCGGTTTAAAAGAGATGAAATTGTGGAATTAAAACTTGCGGATTATTTTGAACCCAAAGACATAATATACGCCTTTCAGGCGGAACTTGGCATAACAGGCAGGTCTTATGTGTTAAAAACCGCCTCTGATA
>JAKQNO010000072.1 GCA_029565735.1 bacterium | reverse complement strand
CGCCTTTTGTCTTGGCCATTCCAAGTATATACTGCGTGTCAAGCTCAACGCCAAATGACGGCGTGGATTCAATATCCGGCGCCGCAATGTCAATTACTTCCGATACCGAATCCACAAGTATCCCGACCTGAATGGGCTCGCCTTTTTTAAGTATTTCCACCACTATCACACATGTCTCTCCCGTGTCAGCTTCCGTCTCCATACCGAATTTTTTGCGAAGTTCCACAACCGGTATTACTCCGCCCCTTAAATTTATTACTCCGCGGACAAATTCCGGCGTTTTCGGCACGCGCGTTATGGGCATCATCCCTATTATTTCGCGGACTTTCAATATTTCCAGCCCGTATTCCTCCTGCGCAATCCTGAACGTCAGGTATTTACCCGCCTTTGCCTTTACTTCCGAGTTATGTGCCATAACATCCTCCATTTTATCCGGCTGTCGCCATTTTTATTATTCCGGCTATATCCAAAATAAGACCCACTTTTCCGTCTGACATTATCGTGCACGCCGCAATGCCATCTGTTTTGTCAAAACTTTTCCCAAGGCTCTTTACCACTATCTGCTGCGGCTCCAGTATTTCATCAACCGCTATTCCCGCCTGCCTGCCGTTTTCTTCCGTGATTACGATGATTTTTTCGCCGCCTGTGGTTTCTTCAACCGAACCGCCGCCGCAAAAAAGCCCGCTTAAGCTGAATATCGGCACAAGCGAATTCCTGAAAGAAAGCATCACGCCTTTGTTGTTAACCGTTGAAAACAGCGAAGGCTCCGGCCTTGCGGATTCAACAATTGACAAAGACGGGATAAAATATTTCTCGCCTTTAACCTTCACGGCGATTGCTTCAATTATCGCGGTGGTCAGCGGAAGTACAACCGTAAACCCGGTCCCTTCTCCCGCTTTGGAACTTACATCAATCCTTCCCCGCAGCTGCTCCACATTTTTCCTGACAACATCCATCCCGACCCCCCTTCCGGAAGTGTCGGTTACAATGGCGGCTGTTGAAAAACCGGGCCTGAATATCAGGTCAAATATCTCTTCTTCCGCGGGCTGCGCGCCCGGCGGAATAATTCCGTTTTCAACGGCGCGTTTCAGTATTTTATCCCTGTTAAGGCCGGCGCCGTCATCCTTCAGTTCAATATATACGTTTCCGCCCTTATGATAAGCGCAAAGTTCCACCAGCGCGGTTTCTTCCTTGCCTGCCGCCTTTCTTTCAGCCGCGCTCTCTATGCCGTGGTCAATGGAATTTCTGATCATATGAATCAGGGGATCGCTTATTTTTTCCACAACGGTCCTGTCAATTTCCGTATCTTCTCCGCGGTACACAAAATTTAACTTCTTGTTGTGTTTCCTTGAAAGGTCCCTTGCCACCCGCGCCATTTTCTGAAACATGCCTGCCGCCGGAATAAGCCGCAGCGAAAGCCCAAGTTCATGGAGCATCTTTGTGGTTTTATTCAGATGATTGACATTGCCCAGAAACGCGGCTGACGCGCCCTCTGACATGGATGCGTCATTTACAACCATTGATTCCGCTATAACCATTTCACCTATTGTATCTATAAGCCTGTCCAGTTTTTCAAGGTCTATTTTAACGGTTTCTTTTACCCTTAAGACGGTCTCTTCCGTCACTTTCTGTTCCGCAAGCGCGCCCTCAATATCCGCGATAGAAACCGCGTTGTGATGCTTCAATACATCACCTATTTTTTCATGGGTCTGCTTCTGCTCCAAAAGCGCCTCTTTAATGTCAGTTTCGCCGGCTTTCCCATCCTGTACAAGTATCTCTCCAAGCTTCTGCCTTTTGGCTGCCACTGATGTGCCTGTTATGGACTGCACCATATCAAGCACAGCTTCAAGGCCGGACTGCGTAATAAGCCCGGTTTTTTTTGAAGGATTCTTTTTAAGTTCTTCAGTCATTTTTCTTGCCGCGTCAGCCGCGGAAAAAAGCACGTCTATCACGGCTGTGTTTATCGCGATGGCGCCTTTCCTTGCGCCGGACAGAAGGTTTTCAACTTCCTTGACAAGCGCGTGAAGTTCGGTAAGTTCAAGGAAACCGGAAAGGCTTTTGATTGTATGGAAAGCCCTGAAAAGGCTGTTTATGGCCTCTTCATCACCGGGGTTTGCTTCAACCACAAGCAGTTTTGAATTTACATTATCAAGGTGTTCCGTGGCTTCATGGATAAAATCGCTTACCAGCGAAAGGTCCGTGCTTATCTCCGGAACAGCACCAGCCGCCGGAGTTTCTTCTTTCTCTTCCCGCGCCGGGGCTGCTATTTTTTCCGTTAATTGATGCGGGTCGGACTTTGAGAGAAGCATGGAAATTTTCTCGGTCACTTTTTTCGAATCAGAACTGTCCGCTGTGCCGCGCACAAATTTATCCATAAGGCCGTTTATTGCCGCGCATATTTCCGCGGCTTCACCGCCGCCGGTGATAAATATTTCATTTAACGCCTTTGCCTTTTCAGCGGCTGCTGTATATGATTCAGGGCTGGAAGAATCCGCCATTACAAAATCCAGCGAAAACTTTTCTATAAGCTCTGATATTTCCTTTTTGCCCATTTTTCAGTCCGCCTTTTTGAATCTTTTCTCATATTTTAAAGGTGTTTTTTCTTAGTACCTTATAATATTTAGCAAGTATAATGCCAACTTCAAATACTGCTATTTCCTTAATAAATAAGGGTATATTATAGGAAAATAAATTATGGCCAGGCTCATACGTCTCATTATTGAGAAATTTTCTCACAATTGAGAAGGTGGTAATCGGCTTGGTTGGAACGAGCTTACGGGCTGAAGCGTCATGGGAAGGTACGAAAAGACAGCGGTTTAAGCTGCGGCTTAATTGCTTAAAATGCTATGGTGCTATTTTTATGCTGCCGCTTATGCTTATCTGCTTATAGCTTACTCTGCTGTCTTTACAGAATATTATGTTTATTAAGTTTTCTGTA
>JAKQNO010000061.1 GCA_029565735.1 bacterium | reverse complement strand
AAAGAGCAAGGAAAAAGGCATTGACCATAGAAAGGCGAAAGATTTATAATCTTGGTAAGTAGATTGGCGGCAAGTGAGCATAACCGAAAACCATCAAGTTAAAGACGGGTCAAAACTCTACACGAGCCTGACTACGCACAGCAGAAGGAAAGGGCGGAAAGAACTTTGCGGTAGCGGGAATTGTGCTTGGATGCGTGTATATCGTAACGCTTACGGTCATTGCAGTTGTAAAAGGGCCGGAGCTTTTGAGCATGATAAAGGGGAGCTGAGTACAATATACGATAATGAAAGGAAGGTGATAAAAGTAAAGGTTTTACCGCAAGAAAAATAAAAAATTACGGGGTGCGTAAATGAAAAAATTAACAGTTGTAATGGTAGTTGTGTTCGCGATGTTGTCCGCGGTTTCTGTGTTCGCGGCTGACAAAGAAGCTTCAAAAGAAAATACGATGAAATGCGGAAAGATGGAAATGAAAAAAGAATGCATGCAGAACAAGGACGGCAAAGGGTGCTGCGGCGGTTTCTGCCTGTGCTGCGGCATTAACGCTGATTTTTCCGTTAAGAACACAAAAGACGGCGCTGTAATTGAACTTAAAGCCACAAAAGACGGCGCTGACGCGGCAAAGATACAGGAATTTGCAAAAGGGTGGCTTGAAAACCGCGGTAAATGTATGGAAAAATGCAAAATGATGAAGGAAAAAAAGTAGTTTTATACGCGATACCGGGCGCTTTAATAAAGGCGCCCGGTATTTATTATGGAGGGTAAAAATGGATGTAAAACTTAAAGTACAGGGAATGCACTGCACAGGGTGTGAGGCAAACATAAACGACGCGCTTGTGGAAATTGAAGGCGTAATAAAAGTAAAAGCGGATTTTAAAAAGGGCGAAGTGAAAGTGAATTTTAACGAAAAAAAAGTAAGTCTGGATAAGATTAAGGAAGCGATAGAGGAAGCAGGGTATAAAGCAGAAGGATAGCGGCTCGGAAAAACAAGCGGTTTAAGCTATAAGCAATTAAGCTATAGCGGAAAAACTGTTCTAAATTCTATGCTTATGCTTAATTGCTTAACTGCCTATAGCTTGAATTTTGGGATATGGGATAATAGGTTATGGGATAGAGATTAGATTTAAAACCGGAGAGAGACAATGCGGGAAAAAGAGTTCAGAATAAAAGGCATGCACTGCGCAAGCTGCGTAAGCGTTATAGAGCGCTCCGTAAAAAAGCAAAAAGGGGTTGAAAGCATATCCGTCAACCTTGCGCTTGAAAACGCGTCGGTAAAATACGACCCCGCGCTTATAGCCGAAAAAGATATAGAAAAAGTTATAGAGTCGCGCGGATATAAGGTCATAAAAGACAGCGATAAAAGGGACGCGCAGAAAGAGGCGTTATTCAAGTTTATATTTGCCCTTGTATTTACCCTGCCTGTTTTCATATTAAGCATGTTCGTCTCCGCGGGCACCATCCCTTATCAGGCGTATATTATATGGCTGCTTGCCACGCCGGTGCAGTTTGTAACCGGCTTTGAATTTTATAAAAAAACAATAGACGCGTTAAAAAGTTTTTCCGCGTCAATGGACACGCTTGTCGCGCTTGGCACAAGCGCCGCGTATTTTTACAGCGTTTACCTTATCTTCGCCGGGCATCCGCATCATCTGTATTTTGAAACATCCTGCGTGCTTATAACCGTGATACTGCTTGGCAGATACCTGGAAGCCGCGGCAAAAAAAAAGGCAGCTGATTCAATACAGAAACTTATAGATTTTGCCCCTAAAACAGCTGTGGTGATAAGAAACGGCAAAGAAGAGACAATAATAACAAATGAAATAGAAAAAGGGGATATTATTGTTTTAAAACCCGGCGATAAAGCCGCGGTTGACGGTGTTGTAACGCAGGGAGAATCATCAATTGATGAAAGCATAGTTACGGGAGAATCCATGCCGGCCGCAAAAAAGCCCGGCGATAAGGTTATGGCCGGTTCCATAAATAAGGAAGGCATATTGTTTTTCCGCGCGGAAAAGGTGGGGCTGGAAACCACCCTTGCGCGCATGATTGTACTTGTGGAACGCGCGCAGGCATCCAAACCGCCTGTTCAGAAGCTGGCAGATACGGTCTCTGCATATTTTGTGCCGGCGGTTATAATAATCGCGATAATTACTTTTATTATATGGATGGCATCAGGTAATCCTTTTGAAACCGCCCTGTCCGCGGCCGTGGCTGTGCTTGTTGTGGCGTGCCCGTGCGCGCTTGGCCTTGCCACGCCGGCTGCCGTTATTGTGGCGTCAGGGCTTGCGGCAAAATCCGGGATACTGGCCAGGGACGCATCCGCCCTTGAACTTGCGGGAAAAGCAAAAAATGTTGTCTTTGACAAGACAGGGACCATTACAGAAGGCAAACCCGCAGTCACGGATATGGAAACATTTGACGTCAATCAGGCAAAAAAAGAAGAGGTAATGAAAATATTTTATTATCTGGAAAAAAATTCAGGCCACCCGCTTGCTTTGGCAATAACAGAATTTGCCGCGCCTGCTTTAAGCGGGACACCGGCGTTAACCGCGGAAAATTTTAAAAATTTTCCCGGCAGGGGCGTGGAAGGAATAATAAACGGCAAAAAGTATTACATTGGCAGCATGAAATTTATTGAAGAGGCAGGCGCGGATATTACAGGATGTGCCGGTAAAATAATGGAAATGGAACAGTCGGGCAAAACGCTTGTGATACTCTCTGACGGAAAAAACTGCCTTGGGTTTGCAGCCGCGCAGGATCCGGTAAAAAAAGATTCATCTGAAGCGGTAAAGCTTTTAAAAGAAATGGGAATTACCGTTCATATGGTGACCGGTGATAATGAAAGGACAGCCGCTGCCGCCGGCAGACAGACAGGAATAGAAAATATCACAGCCGCGGTTATGCCCGAAGGCAAGATAAAAGCCGTGGAAAATCTTAAGAAAAACGGCGTTGTAATTTTCGCGGGCGACGGCATCAATGACGCGCCCGCCCTTGCGTCCGCGGATGTGGGCGCGGCCTTTGCGTCAGGCGCGGACATAGCGTCAGAAGCAGGCAATGTGGTGCTTATGAAAAACAGCCCGCTTGATGTGGTGAAACTTATTCAGATAAGCCGCCTTACGGTAAAAAAAGTTAAGCAGAATTTGTTCTGGGCTTTTATATATAACATAGTGGGAATTCCCGTGGCAGCTTTGGGATTGTTAAATCCCATGATAGCAGGCACTGCCATGGCGTTCAGTTCAGTTTCGGTTCTTTTAAATTCGCTGTCAATGCAGCGTTCACAGCGCAAAAAAATGCGCAGTTAACCCCGGCAAACACCTTTATTTATAAGGTTTTTTTTGCGGTATGATATTTGCTTTTATTCAGGCAGATATCATTAAGGAGGAAGAAATGCTGAAAACCGCAAAATATTTAGTACCTTTGGCGCTGATCTGTTTTACAGGGTGCGCCACAATGCCTGATAAAAGGGTGCAGAATGTCATGACGCCTGAAGAAAAAAAGCAGGAAATTCAGGCGGTAAAAATAAGCAGAAAATTATGGCAGGCAGGGGCAATACTGGCAGGCGTAGGCATAGGGCTTTCATCGCAGGGTGATGCGGGAATGAAGACAGCGGTTACCTGCGCGCTTCCGGTAATGTTTTTAACAACCGTAAGTTTTGCCAACCTTGCAAGTTACGGGGAAAATGAAAGGGAAAGAAAGTACCTGTTTGATTTCATGGTTACGGGATTAATTGCGGGCGCCATAACAGGGGGGCTGTTATACACGGCTGCGGCAACAGGGCCGACAGCTTCAAGGACATCCTACGACGCTGTGATTATACCGTGGATGGCAATAAGCTCGGCGTTTGTTTTCCCGGCGCTCGGCGTTATTTGGGCAAATATTGAAAATCTGTTTGCCGGGAGCGATGAAATATGAAAAAAATAACCGCGGTTATTCTTGTTTTTATAATGGCGCTGAATATTGCCGGCTGTGTCAGCGTGCCGGAAAAAAAGTACATGGACAGGCTGTCCGAAGAAGATAAAAAAGAGGTTCAGAAGGGCATAGAATTTAACCGTTCCATGTGGCAGGCAGGCAGCATCCTTTCAGGCGCGCTTTTGTCAACTTACGGGATGAGTGAAAGGGATATAAACGGAAACATAATTACATTTTCCGTGCTGCCGCTTTCTTTTGCGGGGCTTACCTCGCTTTTTAACCTTCATACTTACAGGGAGGTTGACGCGGAAAGAAACGGGATGTACATAGGGATGCTGGCAGGCGCGCTTACAGCCGCGGGTTTTTCAGCTTATTACATAAGCAAAAATATGTCGCAGCCAAGCCAGTTTTCACTGCTTTCAATATATTCAATATGGCTTGTATTTCCGTTATCGCTTACCGGCGGCGGCCTTGGCGCTATCATAGGGAAGCTATTTAACGGGGAATAACGCCCTTAAAAGTTAATGTTTATTTTTCCGGTTTAATTATTTGGCATAAACTAAATCAGGAACTTTAATTTATTTATGTTAAAATATTAAAAAATTAATGAGGAGCCTTTAATGAAAAGGGTGACTATAAAGGATATTGCAAGGGAGCTTGGTCTTGCTTATTCAACTGTGTCGATGGCTATTAATGATGACAAAGAAATAAGCCTTAAGACAAAGCAGAAAGTAAAGAAAGCCATACAAAAAATGGGATATGTGCCAAATCAGACGGCGCGCAGCCTGGTTAAAGGCCGCACGCATCATATATCAGTTGTAACTCTCGGGCTTTTTTCCCTTTATGAAATGTATATAGTAAGGGGAATTGAACAAAGGATGAAAAACAGCAGGTATGACATAATTTTAAGGTCAGCCAGGTATGACTGGTCTGAAGCTCAGAATGAAATGATAAAAGTACTGCATGAAAGGGCGTCTGACGCCGTAATTATAATAGGCGTTAAACTGATTCAGGAAGTAATTGATGAATATGAAAAAGCAAAAATGCCGCTTATAATAATAGATGCCGGCGCTTCAAAAAAAGGGTGTTATCTTAATATTGATAATCATGAATGCGGCAGGCTTGCGGCGGAGCGTTTTATTAAAATGGGAAAGAAAAAACCCGCGGTGCTTCTGGGAAACACGGAGTATGCTTTTTCCCAGTCAGAAAGAAAAAAAGGTTTTTTATCAGCCCTTTCAAAAAAAGGCATTAAATCCGAAAATGTTCTGGTAAGCGAAAGCCCCGTGTACCTTCCTGAAGACCTGAAACTTTCAGGATACGAAGGCGCCAAAAAAATGGCAAAAAAAGGGGCGGATTGCATATATTGCGCAAGCGGTGATTTTACGGCAATGGGGGCCTATAAATACTGTGTTGAGAAAGGCATAAAAATACCGGGGGAGATATCCATTATAGGGACTGATGATTTTGATGTTGCGGATGCCCTTGAAATAACCACAATAAAACAGCCGCTGATTAAGATGGGGGAAAGGGCGTTTGAACTTGCTGAAAATTTCGCGGATATATGCTCTGTGGAAAATATTGACGAATATTTTGCCCCGGAAATTATTTTAAGAAAAACCTAAAAACTTCCTTGACAAAAAGCTGAACCGGGGGTATATTTATATTAAAACTGAAACGTTTCAGACCATTTAAAAAGAATACCTGAAACGTTTCAGAATAAAAGGAGGCGCTTTATGGGAATAAAAAAGATGCTTATTGTACTTGCGGCCGTGTTTTTATCGGGTATTGTTTATTCGGCACCTGTTACTGTGGATTTGGGAGTGACAGTTAATACAAATACATGTGATACCATAAACTGGACAGATTCTTACGGCCTGCCAAGGTCAGCCAGCGTTGTAAAGGCTTTGGGCAATCCGCATGGCTATAAGGGAGGTTATTTTTCAAAATTTACATATATGGACGGCGCATCTGCCGTAAATATAAATGAAAGCAGTCCTGCCGGAGACCTGTCCGGCCTTGGTTTTATGATAAACCATGTCATATACCTTAAAAGCGGCTACGCGGGGCGGGGCTGGATAAATTCAAAGCAGGACGGTTTTAACGCATCCACATCCCTGTTATTTCAGGGAACCAATCATGCCATATATCAGACAGAAATGGATATATACGGGGATGACGCAGACCATGCTAAAGGCTCTTTCAAGGCGAAGTGGATATATATGGTAAGGACAGGCAATGACTATATTGTGGATTCTATCGCCTATGATTTTTCATCGCAGCCGGCCGGCACATGGGGGCATGACATACGTTCCCCTTACTGTGAGATTAACTGGACAGGTACCGGTGCTTCAAACACGCTTACAGAGAGCATAGACGGCATAGAATTCAGCGCCACGGACAGCAGCGCTGCAAGCTGGATATTTAAAACAACAGGTTCATCCCCGTTTTCATCCGGATATACATATAATACTCCGGGCAAAGGAGTGCCATATACCCTTCAGTGGAAAGATTTGCCTGACAGGGAAGTTGGTTACGTGTCAACTCTTGATTTTACCCAGCAGGCGGCTGCCGGAGGTTTTTTATCCGCGCCTGTTAATATAGGAAGCACATCTGCTTCTATGCCGCCGAACTGGGGTGTTAATTATCAGGCAAACGGATTTCAGAGCTGGTACGGAGACAAAATGACATGGCAGATGCCGTACGGCGCGGCGGGCGGCGAATCAAGCCAGGATGGTACCGTGCATAAATCAACGGTACCTGACTGGACATGGAGAAAAGACTGGCCCGCGTATCCCACAAACGGTTTTACTCTTTTGATTCACATGGGCAAAAAAACAGATGATAAAGTCAGACAGCTTGTAGCGGAATCTTCGGACATACATTCGCTTGTGTCGCCGCTTACGGCTTCGGTGGGTTCAGTAGTGACAACCGGTAAAATGAACCTTTACAGCACTGAAGGAAGTTTTACTTTAAAACCCGCGGGTTATAACCATATTTATCATGCCTGGGAAATAAACTGCGTTTCTGACAGGGCGGATGTAACGCTTGCGCTTGGGGCAAAAACATTAAAAAATCAGACATTTATTTTTAATAATTATAATCAATTATCGGCCGGTGAAATCAG
>JAKQNO010000056.1 GCA_029565735.1 bacterium | reverse complement strand
TTCTATATAAAACTTACCTTAATTTTATGCCTTTTATATGTTAAGTCAATAAGCTAAATAACAGGTTTCATAGCGTGCTACAATTACTCCCTTATAAACTCCACAGGTTTGGAGGAGATGGGGATGACGGCGATGCTGTAAGGGGATGTTATTACCTGCGCGGTAATTGCGCCTTTTTCCGGCGCGGTTTCGGAATACAGAATCACAATCTTTGTCTCCTGTATTGATATGCTTTTAATTTTTGCGGAATATCCTGCCGTGGGTTTTTCGCCGGAATTTACAAGCACCACCATCTGCCTTGAAAAATCCACTTTACCAAGCCACGGGTTGTCCGCAATTATCCCGGGCGCCAGATTCCATATCAGTTTATTTTTAAAAACCACTTTCATTCCCGCCGCCATGCCTGAATACGTTCCTGAAAAAACTTCCTTACTGAACGGGTTTATTTCCTGTTCCTGCAGCTGTACAGCAGCCGCGGATGCAGGAGCAATTTCATCCGCCGTATCATACGCGGGCGCGGCAGCGCTTTTTGAAGCCATGCCTGCCGCAGGCAAGGCTTCCGCTTTCATGACATTTGCCCGCATAGGCGCGGCGCTTTTCTTTTTAGCGTATGTAATTGCGGCAGGCGCTTCTGTTTTTAACGGCGCAAGGTCAGCCATATTTATCCCCTGCCTGATATCCTCTGTGGTTTTTGCCCTTTCTGCAGCTGCCGGCTTCTGCACACTTTCAGCTTCCAGCCACTCTTTATCCGCTTTAATGTTTTTTGTATCATAAATCTGCCTGACTAAAACCCCGACAATAAGCATTGCCGCAACAGCGCCCGAAACTTTCATAAAAACGGGCCAGCTGAATTTTTTTGCCGCTTTTTTACTGTCAACCAGGTCAAGTTTTTTGCTTAAGCCGGAAAGAAAGTTAACGGGAAGGTCTTCGGCGCGGCCGCTTTTGGCGTACTGAACAGCGTTTTTAAGCGCGTCAAGCTGGTGCCTGCACTCTTTGCATGTTTTAAGATGCGCAAGGAAATCTTTCAGCCGCTCTCCCTTTAACATGCCGTCTATATAATCTGAAATTAAGCCGTAAGCCTTTTTATGATTCATTTTTTTCACCCTGCATCTTTATGAATTTTTGTTTAAACGCCTCTCTTGCCCTTGCAATCCGTGATTTCACCGTGCCTTCATTAAGCCCGGTTATTGCGGCAATTTCCTCATAGCTTTTTTCTTCCATATCCCTTAACACTATCATCTCCCGCGCTTCGGGATTCAATTGCGCCAGAACCGCGTGTATGCTGTCATTTTTCTGCCTGTCTTCCAGAACTTTATCCGCAGGCGGGTCAGAAGACGCGTACTGCTTTTTTATTACACCATCATTACTTTCAAAATCATCATCAAAAAAATCGTGTTTTGTAAAAAACCTGCGGATTTCATATCTTACCGTGTTTTTCCACGCGTTCACGGCTATTCGCCTTACCCACGCGGAAAACGGGCTGTCTTCACGGAAACTGCCTATGCTTTTATAAGCGTTTACAAACGCGTCCTGCGCAATGTCCTGAGCTTTGTGCCGGTCGCCGCACAGCCTAAGCGCAAGGTTATATATTTCTTTCGCGCAGGATGATACAAGCGCTTCAAACGCCCTTCTGTCCCCGCCTTTGGCAAGCTTTACAAGCTGTTTTTCTTCCAAGTTTCACCTTTAATGACACCGGATTTTAAAATATGTTCCATTGTAAATATAGCACTGTAGCGATTTAAGCTATAAGCTATAGCGAAACGTAAAAC